>JAYGEV010000491.1:0-24366 GCA_046582225.1 Pseudomonadales bacterium | reverse complement strand
TTCTTTTACGTGTTGGATCGTGCAACGGGCGAGCTGTTGAGCGCCGAGCCATTTGAGAAGGTTACCTGGGCAGAAGGCATCGACCTCACAACCGGTCGGCCTTTGGAAGTACCTGGAATCCGAATGAAACCGGGGGAACAGCAACTCATCTACCCCAGCCCGTTCGGCGCCCACAACTGGCAGGCCATGTCGTACAACCCACTCGCCGGGCTTGCCTACATACCCACCATTCGGATGGGCGCGATCTACTCGAAAAATACCGAATTCGAATTTCGCGACAACTTCTTCGTGATCGCGATGGTCACCGAATATCCATTGACCGAACCCGACGATGGAACCGGCGGATTGGTGGCCTGGGACCCGGTGCGGCAGGAGGCGCTCTGGCGCGTTCAGTACGCCACGCCGTGGCACGGCGGCACGCTGACCACGGCCGGAAATCTGGTTTTTCACGGCACCGGCCACGGCGCGTTCTACGCATACGATGCACACAGTGGTGAGTCGCTGTGGGAGTTTAACGCCGGCCGCGGTATCACCGGAGCGCCGATGACTTACCTGCGCGCGGGAAAGCAACACGTTGTGCTCCCGGTGGGATGGGGCGGCCAGGCATCCTTCGGTCTACCCGCCTTTCAAAAGCATGGCTGGAAGTACAAGGGCCCCGGCATTCGCCTGTTGAGCTTCAGCCTGGAAGGCGACGCCATGCTACCGGACGTCGCTGACGATCGTTTCTCACTCAACCCACCAGATACCGGCGAAGTGCCTTTGGACGACGCGCTGGTTCAACTTGGTTTTGGCATCTACCACCAATCATCCTGCGCCGTTTGCCATGGTGGCAACGTGATCTCCAACGGCGCGGCCGGCCCGGACCTGCGCGAATCGCCGCTGATGACCGACTATCGCGCGTTTCGCGCGGTCGTCGTCGAAGGATCCATGCTGCCGCTGAGCATGCCCATGTTCGATGACCTGACCGAGCGTGAGGTCCGAGGCTTATTCGAATATATTCGCCAGCAGATTCGGGTGGCGGACTAAACGTAGCGGACAATAAAATGAACGACCTCGCCCAAGCGTCAGGAGTACGACCCCTCGCCGGCATCCGTGTGCTGGAATTCGCGACCGCGATCCAGGGCCCAGCGGCGGGACAGTGGCTGGCCGACCTCGGCGCTGAAGTCATCAAGGTTGAACCGCCCATGGGCGACTCCAGCCGCTACATCGGACAGTTCGATCCCGGCGATCCAGGATCCCAGTTCATCGCCGTCAATCGCGGCAAGCGCTCAATCTGCCTGGATGCGCATTCGGCCATGGGCCAGGCCCTGCTCGCCAGGCTCGTTGAGACCTGCGATGTATTTCTGAGCAATTTTCGAGAGTCTGCATTGCAACGAATGTCGCTGGATTGCGATTCGCTGAAGAACCACAACCCAACCTTGATCTACGCCGTGGCCTCTGGTTTTGGGGCACTGGGTCCCGACGCCGGAAAAGCCATGGTCGATGGAGCCGCGCAGGCACGCGGCGGGCTGGCCGGGGTCACCGGCCAACCCGACCAGGCTCCGACCCCACCAGGGGCCACCATTGCCGATACCGCTGGAGCGATGACGCTGGCCCTCGGCATTATTACCGCGCTGTATGACAGAGCTGCAAACGGCGTCAACCGGCGGGTGGACACCTCAGCCCTGGGCGCGCAACTGTGGCTGCAAATATGGGAGCTTCAGCATACCGCGCTGACCGGCGTCGAGCCTGTTCGATCAGGGTCTCACCACCCGCAGTTGCTCGGCCCCATCGGCGTGTACACCACCAGTGACAACGTCCCCTACCACTTTTCTCTGATGATGGACGTCGAGGCATGGCGCTCACTGTGGCGATTCTGCGGACAACCCGAGGTCGCGATGGATCCGCGCTGGGACCATCCCTCGAAACAGTTCTCCGTTGGTCCCGGCGCTGCCGACGTCGCGGAAATTCGCAGCCGGATGCAACAGGGCTTCGCGACGAAATCAGCCGCTGAATGGGATGTGTTCCTCACCAGCCAGCCGGAACTCATCTGCGAACGCGTACGCAGCTACTCCGAAGTCCTCGACGACGAGCAGAACATCGCCAACGGTTATGTGTCGAACCTGCAGCTGGCCGACGGCCGCTCTGTACCAACCATCGGAATACCCATCGCATTCGATTCCAACCCCCGTACGGAGTTTCCGCCGCCTCCTGCGCTGGGCGAAGGCACGGAGGAGACGATGCTGGCTCTGGGATTCTCCGATCAAGATTGCGAACAGCTCGAGGCGGAACTCGAGGCCGCCCGGGCCGTGATTCTTCACGCACGCGAACAACCAGAGCAGTGATACGATACCGCGATATCTGATCCCTCGACCTGGAGAATCGATTGTCTGAGATCATCTACGACTTCGGCAGCGGCCGTTCCGATCCGGGAACGTTTCCCAAGGAGGCGCTGCAGAAGGCGGCGGTTGCCGCCATCGAGAAAGAGGCCGTTGCACTCACCAACTATCCAGGCAACCTCGGTCATCCCGGGCTGCGCGCGGCAATGGCACGGCGTGAATCCGAGCGCGAAGGCGTCCACGTCGATCCCGAGCACATTGTCATTACCAACGGTTCCATGCAGGCCGTCACACTCACGGCCGAGGCACTCCAGGAATCCCACGGTGATCCGATTATTCTCGAAGAATTCAGCTACCCCGGAACGCTGTCGGCCTATCGAAGTTTGAAGTTCGAGATACACGGCATACCGCTGTCTGAACAGGGTATGCGGCTGGATGTCCTCGAGGCCCGTCTGGAAGAGTTAGATAAGGCCGGCCGCAGGCCTAAATTCATCTATACGATTACCACTTATCAGAACCCCACCGGCTTCGTGATGCCTAAAGCCAACCGCTTGCAGCTGATCGAACTCGCCCGAAGATACGACGTTCCCGTAATCGAAGACAACTGTTACGGCGACGTCCACTACGATGGCCCCGTGGAGCCAGCGCTGTATGCGCTAGACGACGACCCGAATCACATCTACCTGGGTTCGTTGTCGAAAATTCTGGCACCCGGGCTGCGGCTGGGCTACCTCCTCGCACGCCCACCCATGCTCGAGCGAATTCTGGCGCGCCGCCACGACGCCGGAAGCAATACCCTGGCCGCCGCCATCGCCGCGGAGTTTTACCGCGACGGGATCTGGGACCACGCCAGTTACGCTAATGACGTCCTGCGGGTGAAACGCGATCTGTTGTTGGACAAGCTCGCCGAAGAACTCGACGACATCTGCGCCTGGTCAAAGCCGGTGGGTGGATTGTTCGTGTGGGTACGCATCCCTGACGATGTGGACCGCAAGAAGCTTTATCAGCTTGCCCAGAACCGCGGCTTCAACTATCTGCCGGGCGTAGCTTTTCATGTAGAGACGAAGAACGTGCCCTATCTGCGCCTGGCATTCGGTCACCTGACGCTGGAACAAATAGCAGAAGGCTTGCCGGTGCTCGCTCGGTGCATCCGTGAGACCCGCACGAGCAATGAATCCCGGGATTTTGATTCGCTGTTCTAGTGTGAAAGTCACGCCCTGATGTTCCAAAGATTCCGCATCTCACCGTCGCGGAACTTTACACTTCAAAATATGGCCTATATCCCTGATTAATAATGATTTATCCGGAACTACAGCGAGGTTGACGGAGCCGCCTGTCGGAATACTTTACAGTGACAGGGCGATCAACGGTAATCTTGCGCCCATAGGTTTTTTCTCCAGGGTCCCCGGGCATTTTGGACAATCCATAAACTCCTCCGCTATCGTTTGAACTTAGTGTTTGGCTGGTAGTAGCGCTGGTGCCAGATCCCTTCCGGCGCTTCGTCGGACATTGGCATCCTCCAGGTCTTCACCGCTGCGTCGGCCAATTTCGTGCGGTACAGGCCCCGCGGTTGATCGATCGTGTTCTGCACGTACGCTTCGGCTTCGTCGTCGGCTATGTAGCGTTTCGCGATGCGCCGATACAGATCGCGCCATTCGTCATCGTTGCCGATGTCGTATACGAGTTCCGCGCGGCCTTCCACGATCGCTTTTCGGTAGGGCAGCAGCTGCTCGTCAATGCACAACGCGACCCGAGGGTCTCTGCGAAGGCAGGCAAACCACTCGGACTTTTCCCGCGGCGTAAAGTAGATGGCGTCGTCTTCATGCAGAAACCAGATTGGCGTGACCAGCGGGCTGCCATCGGAGCGCACCACCGACACCCGCATCAGAATTCCGCGTTCGGCCAGGAATTCGCTCTGCTCGGCGCTTGACAGCACTGGCACCGCGACGGCTCCGGCTAGTTTCCGAAATCCCAGGATTCCCCGGCGTGGTAGCGCCGCAGGATGTTCTTGGCGATCAGGATCTTGTGCACCTCGTCGGGACCATCAGCAATGCGAAGCGTACGCGCGCCCTGGTACATGGCCGCCAGCGGCAGATCACCGGAGACCCCCGCCGCCCCGTAGACCTGAATGGCCCGGTCGACAACGCGGTGGAAAGCCTGGGGCACGAATACCTTGATGGACGAAATATCGGTCCGCGGGTCCGCGCCGCTTTCCATTTTTTCGGCACAGTGAATGGTCATGAGCCGCGAGCTTTGTATGTCCATATAGCTGTCAGCAACGAAGCCCTGCATGAACTGTTTGCTCTCGAGCTTCTCGCCGCCGTGCACTTCACGGGTCATCAGTCGATCGATCATCAAATCGAAGGCCCGCCACATGGAACCCACGGAGTTCATGCAATGATACACGCGACCGGCGCCGAGCCGGTCCTGTGCAGCCTGGTGGCCGGTTCCGGTGCGGCCCAGCTGATTCTCCTTGGGCACGCGAACGTTGTCGTAAATGATTTCACAATGGCTCGAAGATTTGCCCCACACCGGCACACCGCGAACGATGTTCACCCCGGGCGTTTTTCGGGGAACGATGATCTGGGTCATCTTGTCGTTTTCGCCACCGGCGGCATCCGTGTCGGCGGTGCGGCACATCACGATGTAGAAGTCCGCGGCAAAGCCGTTGGAGGTGAACCACTTGTGGCCGTTGATCACCCATTCGTCGCCATCCAGCACCGCCCGCGTGGTCAGCGAGCGCGGATCTGAGCCGGCGTTGTCGGGTTCGGTCATCGAGAACGCCGACTGCATCGTGGCGTCGGTCAACGGCTTGAGCCATTTCTCATGCTGATCCGGGGTTCCATATTTGACCAGAATCTTCTGATTGCCCGAGTTGGGCGCAACGACCCCAAACAAGGAGGACGCGCCGCCGCTGTAGGCCAGCACCTCGTTCATGTATGCGTGCTGCATGAAGCTCAACCCCATGCCACCAAACTCCGCGGGAAGGTGCGGTGCCCACAATTTCGCCTTTTTTACCTTGCTCTGTATCTGATTGCGAAGCTCGGCAGCTTCTTCCTTGACCTCGTTGGTCGCGTTGGCGCTATCGGCCAGCCAACCCCAGAGTTTGACCTCGTTGGGCAGTATGTCCGCGTTGACGATATCCGCCGTCGCCAGCCTGATCTCGTTGACTTCATCGTCGAGCGTCGGCACGGGCTTAACATTCATAGACATGGTGGTCCGCCTTTCTACAGTAGCCTTTCCGATCCACAATCTAATTCAACGGCGGCGGGTTTGCGAATGCGACTTTGCACAACCATTGCCAGATTTGCTTCAAAGCCGGGCGTTTGCGGGCGCTTTTTTGGTATGCTGGCGGATTTTCCGTCCTGAATCGGCGGACAACATCAGGAAATACACATGGGCATCACCGAGCTCAGCTATCCGTGGGCCGAGCATCCAAAGCCCGGCACCACTTTAGAAGTCGCCCCAGGCGTGCGCTGGCTCATGATGCCCATGGGTGGCTCTCTGACCCACATCAATTTGTATCTGCTCGAAGACAAAAACGGTTGGTGGGTGGTGGATACGGGTCTGCTTCTGCAGGAAACCGATGAACTGTGGCACGAGATCTTCGCCAGCGAGCTGGAAGGTAAACCCGTGGTGGGTGTGATCTGCACGCACATGCACCCGGACCACGTCGGCCAGTCGAAGATGATTACCGAGGAGTTCCGTTGCACCCTGCACATGACCCGGGCGGAGTACTATCAGGCACGTTCATTTTTCGGCAGCGGCCCGTCCTCTCACAGCAGCTGGCTCGGTCAGGAGTTCTACCAGCGCGCCGGCATGCCAGCGGATTATCTCGAAGAAATGCGCAAAGCCTTCGCCCAGCGCTCCTCAGGCGGCATGGTGATGCCGGAAATGCCTTCGGGCTACCACCGCCTGAAGGACAACGACGCACTCAGCATCGGAGGCAACGACTGGCGAATCGTGGTGGGTTCCGGCCACTCGCCCGAACATGCCTGTCTGCATTGCGCGTCGTTGAAGATCATGATTTCCGGCGACCAGATCCTGCCCATCATCACCAGCAACGTCAGCGTGCATGCGACCGAACCAGAGGCAAACCCGCTGCTGGACTGGATGGAGTCTCACGACCGATTCTTTTACGTGCCAGATGACACGCTGGTGCTGCCTGCGCACAATCTTCCGTTCTACGGGGTGCGCGAGCGGTTGCGACAACTCATCAGCCATCATGAAGACCGCATGCTCGCCATCGAAGAACACTGCGTGGAGCCGGCGGTCGCCAAAGACCTGCTTCCTGTGCTGTTTGCCAGAAAACTCGACTCGCGCCAGATGATCATGGCCCTGGGCGAGGCCATTGCCCATCTGCATTTGCTGATGCATCGCAACCGCATCGAGCGCACGCTGCACGAAGATGGATGCTATCGGTTTCGATCAATCGACCCTGATCTGCAGCGTCGCTCCCACCCCAACAACCATGACGCCCCGAGCGACGGGCCTGTGATGGTCTGAGCCGAGTTTACTCAGACAACTGGCAGCCATCGTGAGAAGTATGGATTTCAATGCATAGGCGCGACGTCGCGCGGACGATCGCCGATTACACTTATCGAATCCTGAACTGGGGACAGAATCACGTACCGCGAGGCATACGCAGCCTGATCGGGCTGTTGTTCATGGTCGGCGGCGTGTTCGGCTTCCTGCCGATTCTCGGCTTCTGGATGCTACCGCTGGGCGCTGCATTCGTGGCCTTGGACATCCCACCTGCCCGTCGCCACATCGACGCCTGGATGCTGAAGCTGTACCGCCGCGCCTACCTCGAGGACCCCACGTCCAACCAGTAGCCGCCGTCCTCAAGCCGCCTGATGTATCCGGCCGTTGGCGTCGCAAAGTGCGTGCCGATCACCAGGATGTCGCTGTCGACATAGGTTGCCAGCAGCCGCTCGCGCGTTTGCCGCCCCTCGTCCATATCGTAGTCGGCTGAACTGCACCAATCGGTACGCGTCATCTGACACGGGTGGTGGATGCAATCTCCGGTAATCAAAGCCTCTGCGCCGGCTGAACGGATATGCACGCTGACGTGTCCGGGCGTATGACCGGGCGTGGGCTCCAGCCAGATCTCCTCACACAGCTTGTGTTCCCAATCCACCAGGTCCATCAGTCCGGCATCTGCGATGGGGCGCACAGAGTCTCCCATGATGCCTTCATTGAGTTGGTCGGCTTCCGCGCTGTCCCAGTACTGGAATTCTTTGTCCGCGACCAGGTACCGGGCATTGGGAAATGTGGGTACCCATTCACCGTCCACCAGCATCGTGTTCCAGCCGACGTGGTCGACGTGCAGGTGCGTGCACAGTACGGTATCGATGGACTCGCGTGGATAACCGGCCCCGGTAAGGTCGGCAAGGAAGCTCGTCTGCAGGTTGGTCCAGTTCGGGATGGATCGTTGCTTATCGTTACCGATACAGGTGTCGACAACGACGCGCCGATCGCCGGTGTCGATCACCAGGGCATGGATGCTCATCACGAGGTTACCCGCATCGTCAATAAAATGCGGCTTGAGCCACTCCATGGGCAGGCAGGCATCTCGGGTTGCGTCAGGCAGGATGAAGCGGGAGCCACCGGTAACCTCCATCTCGACCACCCGGGTGACTTTTACATCTCCGATTTGCCATTGGTTCATCGCATCAGTTCCTTACGTCGTTCCTGGCACGCATTGGCACGCTTAGGCATGCGGAAGCTGCCCTTGATGGTGGCAGATCCCCGGGCTATCGTCACGAGTTCGCTTGGGAGGGTGGAAACAGGAGGGCGGGAAGACGATGGGAATTGGCGCGAAGATGGTCGACGTTGCCCGAACGTTGACGAACGTTCCAACACTGCTGGCTCTGAAAAGAGGGATGAAAATGCGACCGCTCGATGAGCGTGATTGCTTTGCCGCCCAGGTCGCGCGCAATGCTCAAGCATTTCCCGATCGGATCGCGATGATCTTCGAAGGCCAAACACTCACGTGGGCAGAATTTAACGCATTGAGCAATCGCTACGCCCACGCCTTCAAGGCCCGAGGCCTGACCCGCGGCGACACCGTGAGCGTGATCATGGAGAACCGCATCGAATTTTTGGCAACCATCGTCGGGTTGAACAAGATCGGCGTGATTGCGGGCCTGATCAACACCAATCTGCGTGGTAAGCCCCTGGTCCACTGCATCACCGTGACCGAATCGACGATGTGCGTGTTCGGCGAGGAGTTGGGTGATGCATTGGCGGAGGTGAAAGCCGACCTGCCGCTGCAGGAAGGCAGCGGTTACCTGTTCGTGCCCGACAGCGGTGCCGCAGCCGCCCCTAACTGGGCTGGAGATATGGCCGAACTCTCGGCAGACGCCGACAGCGGCGACCCGCCAGACACGTCCGAACTCACGCTCGGTGATGACTCACTGTACATCTTCACTTCAGGGACCACCGGCCTGCCCAAGGCGGCAGTGCTGTCCAACCGTCGTTTTCTGGCAAGTTCGGGGCTCGCTCATCGCGCCGGTCTGCGCTGCACGGAGCAGGATCGCCTGTATATCTGCCTGCCGCTGTATCACGGCACTGGCCTTCTGATTGGCGCGGGAGCCGCGTTCTCATCAGGCGCAAGCATGTTCATTCGCCGCAGGTTTTCCGCGAGCAACTTCCTGCATGAAGTCCGCGAACATCAGACCAATTGCCTGATTTATATCGGCGAGCTATGTCGGTACCTGACAAACACCCCAGCCAGACCGGATGATCATGACAATCCGCTGGAGAACATCATGGGCAACGGGATGCGGCCCGATGTGTGGATGGATTTCAAAAACCGCTACGACGTCAAACGAGTCAGCGAATTCTATGGCGCCAGCGAAGGCAACGTCTCGTTCGCCAATTTGTTAAACAAGGATTGCACCATCGGGATGACCACTGCAAAGATTGCGCTGGTGGCCTATGACGTTGACGCAGACGAACTGATAACCGACGCAAACGGACGTTGCATCGAAGTGGAATCCGGAGAGCCAGGCTTGCTGCTGGGACACATCAACGAAAACGCCGTGTTCGAAGGCTACACCGACAAAGCCGCCTCGGAGAAGAAAATCCTTCGCAACGCATTCGAAAACGGCGACGCATGGTTCAATTCCGGGGACCTGATCAGGGAAATCGATGTCGGCTATTCCCTGGGTTATCGCCACTATCAGTTCGTAGACCGGCTCGGCGACACCTTCCGCTGGAAATCTGAGAACGTTTCCACCAACGAAGTCGGAGAACTGGTAAACGGCTTTCCTCAGGTAAAATTCTGCAACGTGTACGGCGTCGAAGTGCCCAGAGCCGACGGCCGCGCGGGGATGGCGGCACTCACACTGGAAGACGATGTGGCACAACTCGATATCGAGGGATTCTCGACCTACATTTCGGATTCGCTGCCGGCGTACGCCCGTCCGGTGTTTCTTCGAATTCAAAATGACATCGACGTGACCGGCACGTTCAAGATGGTAAAGGGAGATCTGCGCAAGCAGGGGTATTCGCTCGACGAAGTGGAAGACCCGATGTATGTGCTCAAACCCGGCGAAAAGGTTTACGCACCGCTTACGACAGAATTTACCGCACTAATTTCATCCGGAGACGCGGGCTTTTAGTCGGCCAGACTGCCAACACGTTCCCTGAGCCGCTGCGCCAGCGCGCGGGTATGCAGCCGCGTCAGAATGTCGTTGGCCACCTCGATGCCACGGGTGGCAATTTCAGCGGCCTCGTCGGTGCCGGTGTTTCCGAATGCTTCAAGAAACATATCAACCTCGGCGTCGGCAAGCTGCTTCATCGAGTCTGCGTAGCGCTTCAGGAATCCAGCATCGTACCCGGACTCCCGGGCGAACCCGAGTGTGCGAAGACGGGCCCATTGCTCAATGATGGCGGTGTCACGATAGGGCAGGCCAGGTCCGTTGCCTGATTTGTTCACCTCGATCACGCCGAGTTCGCCCAACTCCATCAGTTCGGCTTCAGACAACCCCGACTGAGCCGCCACTTCGCTCAGACTTCGGTCTGCGGTTGGCGCGTCGCCGTTCAGCAGAGAAACAAAGACCATCTCGAACGCGGCCAGATTGTCCAGCGTTGCGTCCGAACCCAGGTCCGCGTCGTTAAACATGGTTTTGATCACCCCCAGCGGCAGGAACCGTTCCTCCTGCAGGCGCTTGATGACCTTGATGCGCACTACATGCTCCTCGGAGTAGTGAGCGACGTTTCGCTTAGGCCGCGCCGGCTCGGGCAGCAAGCCCTCGCGAAGATAGAAGTGGATCGACTCCCGGCTGACCCCGGTACGCGCCTCGAGATCCTTCATCTTGAGCGTTACTGCCCCTACGCCTTCGCTCACATCTGAAACTCGGGAACCCGGACCACCAGTCCGTCGATTTCATCGCGAACCGGAATCTGACACGACAAGCGGGAGTTTGATTCCCGCTCCGGATTCAGATCGAGCATCTCCTCTTCGCGATCCTGAGGAATGCCGACCACCGCCATCCAGTCTTCGTTGACGTAAACGTGACAGGTGGCGCACGCACACTCACCGCCGCAGTCAGCATCAATTCCCGGTACCAGGTTATCGATGGCGGCATTCATCACGGACATGCCGTTGTCTGCGTCGACCACATGTTCGGTACCATCAAACGCAATGAAAGTAATCTTTGGCACTAAAGCCTCCCTTTCTGCTCTTGTTAAATCCGGTGAACCCGCACCGGTAAGTTTGAATATCCCCGCACGAAGTTCGAACGCACCCGTACCGGCTCACCAACCAGCTCCACGGTGTGAAAGCGTTTGGTGATTTCTTCCCAGACGATCCGCAGCTGCATTTCCGCCAGGCGGTTTCCCATGCAGCGGTGAATGCCAAAACCGAACGATAAATGGTGGCGCGCGTCGGGACGATCGATGATGAACTCATCGGGCCGGTCGATGGCATCGGGATCACGATTGCCAGACACGTACCACATCACCACCTTGTCGCCTTTCTTGATCTGCTTGCCGCCCAGTTCTACGTCCACCTTTGCGGTACGGCGCATGTGCGCTAACGGGGTCTGCCAGCGGATGATCTCGGAAACCATACTGGGAATCAGGCTCGGATGTTCGCGCAGCTTCCGGTACTGATCAGGATTCTGATTCAGCGCGACAACGCCTCCGGAAATCGAGTTGCGGGTGGTGTCGTTGCCGCCGATGATCAGCAGCAGCAGGTTGCCCAGATACTCCATGGGCTGATCGACGATCTTCTTCGTGCTTTCGTTGTGAATCATCATTGAAATCAGATCGAATTTCGGTGCCTGGTTTTCGCGCTCACGCCACAGTCGGGTGAAGTAGTTCAGGCACTCGCCCATCTCCTGGCGACGTTCTTCCTCGGTCACCGCATCCGAGCCGGTGAGTTCCGGCGTGGCAATTGCAACGTCGGACCAGTGCGTGAGCAGGCCACGATCTTCAAACGGAAAGTCGAACAGGATCGCCAGCATCTGGGTCGTCAGTTCGATCGATACCTGATCCACCCAGTTGAACGTTTCACCGACAGGCAATCCATCCAGAATATTTTCTACGCGGCCGCGGATAATCGGCTCCAGCTCAACGAGATTGCGCGGCGCAACGACATCCTGCACTGCCCTGCGTTGATCATCGTGAACCGGCGGATCGCTCTGAATGAAGTTGATAAGGGTGAAGTCGTCCGGCTGATCACCGAGCAGTATGGTTGGCTCGGAAGAGAATATCTCATGGTGTTTGTCGACGTATTGAATGTCCTGGAATCTTGTTATGGACCAGAACGGGCCGAAAAAACTGTCCTTGAGATAGTGAACGGGCGCTTCGTTGCGCAGCCTCTCAAAAAACCCCCACAGTCGATCGCTTTCGAACAACGTTGCATCTGAAACATCGATCTGCTCCAAAGGCACGTCCTGCGGGTCGGTCTGCGCCTGGGCAGACAGCTCCAAATCGACGCTGATGGCATGCTCACTCATATTTCGAACCCCCCCGGGGTTGATAGGCCGCGGATACTAGCCTATTAAATAGTATGTAGCAATACTATACGTTATGGCCCACACCGATTGAGCTGCAGATCATGCGCTACCGGAAAAATGCGGGACCACCGCTTCGTCCAGGAGCGCCATCGCCTTACGGGCCTCTGCCGGGTCGGTCCCCGCAGTTGGGCCGCTGATGGCGACCTTGTCGATACCGAGTCGGCCCAATTCCTCCAACCGCTCGATGCAGTAGTCAGGCGGCCCAACGATGGCGTGGCGATCAACGAACGAATCGTCCAGCAATGCCGCCTGACGCGAGTCGGCGCGTGTGTGTGCCTTCATGTCATAGCCATCATGGAGGCTGTTGAACACCGCCTGCTCCGCCTCGTCAGCCGGACCCGCGACGCTGCCATGCATCACCGAAAAGCGCGCGAACGTCGTCAGACCGCCACGGACCAGATCTCTTGCAATGGCACGATCCGGGTGACAAACAAGATTGATGTATGCACCGAAGGCGATATCACCAGACAGTCCGGCACTACGCCTTGCGTTTTGCGCGGTATCAATCCCCCACTGCAGGCGTCCTTCCACCGCTCCCAGCGTGAACATCACCCGATCCGCCAGGCGTCCGGCCATGGCGATCACCCTGGGACCGGTGGCCGCCACTTCAACAGGAACCTTCGCCACTTCGGTTTTGAACCAGCGGATTCGGCTGGCATCGGGATGATCGGCCAACTCGAGATCGGCGATCGGTGCGGCGATTTCATCAGCCATGGGAATCTCATCGAACGGGATCGCTTCACCCCGCAGATAACGTTGCAGTACCTCAATATATTGTTCGAAACCCGCAAATCTAGCCGGGGATCGACCCAGGTGCGCGAGCGCCGAATCGCCCCGCCCGATCCCCAGAAACATGCGACCACCGGAGAGGTCCTGCACCGCCATGGCCGCTGATGCGGTCACCGCCGGGTGCCGTGTCACCGTGTTCGTAACCCCGGTACCCAGCCCGATGGTCTGCGTTCCGGCAGCCGCGAAGGCCAGCCCAACGTACGAATCGGCGGCGAGATTCTGGGAATCAACCACCAGCATTCCATTCCAACCGGCGGCTTCAGCTCGGCGGGCAACGTTGAGCGCGTTGCTCGGGCGTGAATGGGTCAGAGTCCAAAGCTCCACGATCATGGCTCCAGCGAGAACAGGCAGGGCATGATCCAGCAAATCCGAAGCAAAGGAAAACCCCGGGCATCGCCCGGGGCCGTTCGCTCGGCAGCGACGGGGGGAAACATGAGCCCATAAGGGCACGCCGTAGCGAACTCGGTAGCGGCCGATTACCATGGTTCTGTCCAGAACACGGTGAGCTACAGGCAACAAGGCCAAATACACACCGACCGCAACCATCGAAACCAGGCTAAGGGCCTACGGCTGAACAGAGACTGAATGCAATTCACGAAAGACTTCAAAGAAGCCATCCGCGCCGGTAGCGTGTGCTGCTCGTTTCGAACATGGCCCTCGCCACAGGCCAAAGTCGGTGGCCAATACAACCTGCACCCAACCGGAGCGATTGAAGTTACGGCCCTGCGCCAGATCAGGTTCGCAGACGCCGGACATCGCCAGGTCAGGCAATCCGGATTCCCGGACACTGAAGCGTTGCGCGCCTACCTCAAGGTGGATGACAACGATTTGGTCTACCTGGTCGAGTTTCGATATCTTGGCGAGGTTACGGTGAAGGTGCCGCCGGGGCAGAAGCTCAACGCCAGGCAGGCACGCAGCCTGGCAGACAAACTGACGCGCATGGACCAGCGCTCCGGCCGAGGCCCCTGGGCGCACCGAACGCTTACGCTCATCGACCAGCAACCGGGAACCCGCGCCGCCGACCTTGCAGGCGTGCTTGGCTGGGACACCGCGCCGTTCAAAGCCAACGTACGCAAACTCAAGCAGCTTGGCCTGACGCTAAGTCTCGACACCGGCTACCGGCTTACCGACCGCGGCGTCGCCCTACTTGGCGAGTTAGGCGAACTCAGCGAGTTCGGGAAACCCGGCCAATCATGACCCGGGCGCTGTTACTCGACCTCGGCAATGTGGTCCTGCAGATAGATTTCCGTCGTACGTTCAAATACTGGGCCGAGCAGGCAAATGTCGAGGCAAGCCAACTGCATGAGCGCTGGGAGCTGGACGCGGCGTACGAGCAGCATGAGATCGGCGCAATCGATTTCGCCACCTACGTTCAGGCTTTGGGCGAGCGGCTCAGCATCAGCCTGCCCATGCACCATTGGTTGCAGGGCTGGAACGCGTTGTTCGTCGGTCCGTATCCACGGGTCCAGGAACGGCTGCCGTCGGTGAGCCAGCAGATTCCGCTGTTTGCCTTCACCAACACCAATCCGACCCACCATGCAGCCTGGAGCGAGCGCTATCCCGAAGCATTTCGTCACTTTCGCAACGTCTATGTGTCGTGCGACATCGGTCGTCGAAAACCATACGTGGGCGCTTATCGGCACGTGGCGGCGGATACGGGTTATTTACCCAGCGAGATCGTGTTTGTCGACGACTCTGAAGAGAATGTGGCTGGCGCCCTGGAGGCCGGCATGGACGCTCGCTGGGTGCGTTCAGAAGCCGACGTGGTCAAGGTACTCGAAGAGGTCACGGGCGCCACGGGCGGATGAAACGCGACTCACGGTCATGCGTTGATCGCATGCCCGATCTCCGCGTAGCGGTCGAGTAATGGCATGACCGTATCGGCGTCCGCCGACGGCAGTCCAAATATCACCCGATTGAAACCCATCGCGATCAACTGCTCCGCCCTACCCTGGTCGGGGCCCATTCCAAAGATGCTGAAATCCGGCTCGCCCTGCCGACCAGCAGCAGCCCAGGCTTCACGCGTCTGCTCGATGCCCGCGGCGTAATCCAGCGCACCCTGGGCCGACGCTCTGGCCGGATCCTGATGGATCGGAAACCAACCGTCGCAATATTCTGCGATGCGGGCAAACGCCCATCGCGACGACGCGCCGAGGAGTATTTTTGGCCCGCCAACCTGGACCGGTTTCGGATCCGACCAAAGCGGATCGAAATCGACAAATTCACCATGATATTCGGCTTCTGCCTCGCTCCAGATCCTGCGCATGGCCAGCACCCGCTCGCGCAGCACCCGCCAGCGAGTGTCGTACTCCACACCGTGATCGGCCATCTCCTCAGCGTTCCACCCGGCACCCACGCCGAGCAGCAGCCGACCTGCAGAGAGTTGATCCAGCGTTGCAATCTGTTTAGCGAGCACGATGGGGTCATGTTCGGTAACGAGCGTGATGCCGGTGCCAAGTTTTATCGTGCTGGTGACAGCGGCGGCAGTCGCCAACCCCACGTACGGATCATAGGTATGCGAATACTGCTTTGGCAGCTCCGCTCCACCTGGCCACGGCGAGCGCCTGCTGGCAGGAATGTGGGTGTGCTCGGGAAAAAACAGCGATTCGAATCCTCTGGCTTCCGCCGCACGGGCGAGGTCCGGCGGGGATACTGAATAGGTGGTTGGAAATATGAGCACACCGAAATCCGTCATCACTCTCCTCCGTTCATATCCGAGTTCGACCTGGAGAGTACGCTGCGCGGGCGTGCGCGCGCCAGCCGCGATGATGATCGCGACATCGATCTCACACGGTGATGGTCTTAGAGCGTGTGGTTACGCAGCTGTTCGCGATAACGGACGATCTTGGCGACGTAGCGACTTGCAGCACGCGGGCGCTGAGCGTAAATGCCAACGTTGTAGGCTTCCAGCGCACATCCTTCGTTCCCGCAGCGATCCTTCAGATGCGAGAGCACCTGAGCGCCACAGTAGATGTTTTCCGCGGGATCCTGAAGGTTGGAACCGCAGAAACTACTCCAGAATTCCGGCCTCAGTTGGGCGGGCCCTATCGCGCCAACGTGGGAGCGCGCTTCTTTGCGAAACGAGCTTTCGGTGAGCACCAGGCTGGCCAGAAGCTCCGGCTCCAGGCCCTGACGCTCTGAGGCTTCGAGAATCCAACCCGCAAACTCGTTGGCCGTGCTGCGCCGGACACCGAACGCCTGCGCGACCTTTTCGCCAAACGCATCCACTTCAGCATGCCATGGCAGACGGGCCTGCTCCGCAGCCGGGAGCGCGAAGCTCACCTGCCGGTAGCCCTGGTGGACGCTGACATTGGCTACTCCAACCGCGACCAGCAATGCTGCCACAACGCCCACGCCCTGAAACTTGAACAGAAACGGCAAACTCCGCCACAGCTGTGAAAGCCGAAGCGCCAGTTCATGAGTCCTGTTGTAGAGTCTCGACACGTTCGACGGCCTCCGCTGGTTAGGTCTTTTTGGCTTCAAATTGGCTGAGAGGCACTTCGATTACGGGCACTCGCCTCTTTCGGGCGCGGATCATACTTGTGTTGCATCACACAATAAACGGAAACTTCGTCACAGATGTACGGATCTTGCAAATACACACGCTGACGAGCGTGAGTTAGTGAATACTAACTATGAACCACCTACCAGACGGACCGTGAAGTCGTCGACACCGATGATTTTGGGGTCGCTTATGCGAAAACGTTCTAAAGAGACCGGTTTCCGGAGCTTCGAGCATCACGGCACGCGCATCTGACTGCCGCGCCAAGGCCACTATCCCATTTCACCATGCAACCCAGCCTCAGGCGGCCGTCAGCTGGGCAATGATGTCGCGCCGATCCTCTTTGGATATGTGAGCGTACGCCGCCGATGTGCGGTCAACGATATCCCCGTAACGCGAAACGATTTGCGCTGGAATATCCCTGGGCTCTCCGATCACAGCAAATGCGCTAAGAATGTCTTCGCTGATCAGATGTCCCATCTCTTCCCACCGGCCCTGCTTGGACATGGCATTCAGCTCGCCCTGCATTTCACCCACGCCAATGCTCTCCAGCACCGGTTTGTAGGCCGGAGTGGAACCGTAGAACGCGATCTGCCGACAGGTGGCAACCTTGGCTTCAGCCAGCTGTTCCTCATTCTGGCCCGTCACCACAAACACCGGGTAGCTGATCTCGAAGTCTTTCCGGGTCTTGCCAGCCTTGGCAAAACCACGTTCCAACGCCGGCATCGTGGTCTCGCGCAGATACTTCTCGGTGGTGAACGCATGACAGATCACCCCGTCGGCGACTTCGCCAGCCACCTCGGTCATCAATGGTCCGACCGCTGCGAGAAATACCCGCGGAGCACCGTAGTCGCTGTCGGTGGGGGCGAAGAACGGCGTCATGAGCGTGTGCGTGTAAAACTTGCCGGTAAACGCCAGCGCGTCACCCTCATGCCAGTTGCCCCAGATGTCGCGCATGGCCAGGATGAATTCGCGCATCCGTGCGGCCGGATGAGACCACGGCATGCTGAATCGCTTGGTGATGTGCGCGCGTATCTGGGAGCCAAGCCCGAGCACGAACCTGCCCTTGGATGCCACGTTCAGGTCATGACCGATGTTGGCGAGGATCATCGGAGACCGCGCAAACGCCACCGCAATGGATGTCATCAGATCTACCCGTTCGGTATTTTGCGCAGCTACCAGCAACGGGAAAAAGGGATCGTGGCTGGTTTCAGCCGACAATATCCCCGAGTAGCCCATCTCTTCCAGTTCCTGAGCCTGGCCGCCCACCATGTCGAGCTCAAAGCCCACACCGCCGTCAACTTTCATCGAATTCCCACCCTTAAAATTTGCGCTCAGTCCTGCCGATCGTCCGATCCGTCCCGGCGGCAGATTGTTTCACTTCTCGGCATGGTGAAGCAAACCCTCACGGGGGCCGTCACCGTTCACGAAATGATCCACGTCGATCCGGGACGCATGGAAATTCAATCGGTAAAGCAGATCGTTGGGGTGGCGCACCGTGGCAAGTTGCCCCGGTGCAAGCCCCATGAAATGGGCCAGAATCGCACGCGACAAGGCGGAGTGGGTGACCCGCGCAATCTGCCGAATGTTGAGTTCAAACAAGGAATCGAGAAAACTCTGCACTTGGGAAATCATGTCCTCGAAATTCTCCCCGCCCGGCGGTCGGTGGCCAACGGAATCACGTTCCCGCGCCTTCCAGGACACACGGTATTTTAATTCGATCTCATCGATGGTCAGTCCGGTCCACTCACCCCAGTCGCGCTCCATCAGCACGGCATCAAAGCTCAACGGCGCCCGCAGATACCCATTGACAATCTCGGCGGTCGCCCGGGCCCGGCCTGATGGAGAAGCGATTATCGCGTCCACCTGAGCGATCCGCTTCAACAGCTGACCGGTTGTATCTGCCTGGGCTTTGCCAGCGTCGGTCAGTGGCGAATCCAGACGGCCTTGCGTACGTTTTTGCACGTTCCAGGTGGTTTGCCCATGTCGTATCAGGTAGAGGGTTTTCAAGCGCAACTCCAACGCCGCAACACCCGCTGACCGATGCGCCTGCGAGCCTCACCACAGGCGCAGTGTCGCTCAGATTTTTTTGTGATCTGAACTGGCGGTGCGGTAGTCGCCGAAAGCCTCGTCGCGCTTGGAGAGCGCCTGGGTCAGACCCTTTTGCATCTCTTTGAAATACGCGCGGGTCGTGTCCGAGAAAAACGCCAGTTGCTGCATTTCGGTACCGGCACGAATTCCAGCCCGTATGCCCATCGCATCCATCTGCCTGTGCACGGCACGTTTGTTGAACTGTTGCAGGTCGCTTGGCGTGAGCGCCACACGCTCGGCGATTCGCAACACATTTTCCTCGAGCTCCTCGGCCGGAAATGCCCGGTTGGCAAAACCGCTTTCGGCGGCTTCCGTACCAGACATGTGATCGCCGGTGAGCATCAGCTCCATCGCCCTGCGCAGACCTACGATCCAGGGGTAAAACTGATTGTCCGGCGGCGACATTGTGCGCACCACCGGGTAGCCGATCATCGCGTCTTCGGCGACGTAGACCAGGTCGCAGGCAGTCGCAAGCTCGGTGCCACCCGCCAGGCAGTACCCATGCACCTGGGCAATGATCGGCTTGGCCATATCCCACATGCGGAAGAATCCCTCGACCACATGGCGCGGCCAGCTGGCCAGGCCACCGGCGGTGTAGAAGGGCTGATCCTGGCTGGTGTCGCTCTTTAGGTCGTAGCCCGCGGAAAAGCACGGTCCTGCGCCACGAATGATGCTTACACGAATCTCACTGTTCTTGTCGGCCTCCTCGAGCGCGTGGAACATCTCAGTGCGCAACTCGTTGGACAGCGGGTTGCGTTTTTCCGGGCGGTTCAACGTGATTCGGCGAACCATCGGTCTGGGTTCGTCGACAATTATTTTCTGATAGTCCATGGGCCTGCCTCCTCCTAAGAAACGGAAATGCTGAATTTGTCTGCGGTAAACGCTTCGAATGTCCGTTGCACATCTTCGGGTGCCGCCGGCATCGGCGCGATGATGTGGGTATGCACCCCGCCATCAGCATCGGCCTGAATGCGCGTGCGCACTTCATCCTCGGTTCCGATGATCGCGATCTCATCGATCAACTCATCGGACAGGGCGGCGGCGGTCATTGCCCGGTCCTTAGCCGCCCAGCCCTTGGTAATGGTGCCCGCCGCGTCCGAGTACCCGGACCAGGCCAGGAACGCGTTGTACACCGGGGTTGCGTAATACGGCGCAAACGCCGCCCGAAACAGGTTTCTTGCCCCCGCCTTGTCGTCGGTACAAAGCACCATGGCGCGATTCACGATCTCCACGTCTTCCCAGTTTTTCCCCGCGCGCGCGGCGCCAATCTTCACATGCTCCATCATCTTTGGCAGAACGCTCTGGGGCCATAGATTGAAAATCACCCCGTCACCAACTTCCGCGGCCATCTCGATCATCTTTGGCCGGAGCGCGGCGAGGTAGATCGGCGGCGGGTTGTCGATCGGGTCCTGCCGATAGCCTTTGCTGAACAGGGTCTCGCCATCAAAATCCGACTTCTCCCCATTCAGCATCGACCGGACCATCAACGCCGTTTCTTTGACGCGAGTGAGGGGCTTATCCAGGGCAATACCATTCCAACGCCCCATGATTGTCTGGCTCGACGAACCCAGACCCATGATGAAACGGCCGGGCAGCAGTTGCCCAAGCACGTTCGCGCTTGCTGCGATCACCGCCGGCGTGCGCGTGTATACCGGCGTAACCGCAACGCCGATTCGAATCGCGCTGGTGTGATGCGCTACCGCTGCCACCTGGGTGAGCGTATCGGGCGCGCCGGAGTCGCTGAACCAGGCATCCGCATAGCCGTTGTCCTCTGCCCACTTCAACCGTTCGACGGTCTGCTCGAGCATCGGCCCCTCGGGCAGCGTTACCGCCATGCGCTTGGTTGGCGCCATGTTTCCCCCTGGATTAATCTGGTTTGGACCCGAAGCCTCGCATTTTGCGACCGACAAGATCAAGCCGTATGCTGATCGTCCGCCCAAGGAGGGAGGAGCAATCCAATGAGTGACGTCGAACTGACCCCGGTGCGGGACGCCCATCGCTTTGATGAGGCGGCTCTGGAGGCCTACCTGTCGGCGCACATACCCGACTACCGCGGACCGTTGAGTGTGCGTCAGTTCGAGGGCGGTCAATCCAATCCGACCTTTCAAATCGAAGCGGCCGGCAATCTCTATGTGCTGCGCAAACAACCCCCGGGAACGCTGTTGCCTTCGGCCCACCAGGTGGATCGCGAATACCGGGTGATGAAGGCTCTGGAGAAAACCAGCGTCCCGGTCCCTCACATGTTCTGCGTTTGCGAAGATCCTTCCGTGATCGGTACCAAATTCTACGTGATGGAGATGATCGAAGGGCGGCTGTATACCCAGACGCTGTTGCCTTCCCTCACGCCCCCGGAACGTCGCGCGATCTATCTCGATCTTGCACGGATTCTCGCCTGCCTGCACAACGTCGATCCGGTGGCTGTGGGTCTCGCCGAGTTCGGGCGACCCGGCAATTACTACGAGCGCCAGTTTGGTCGCTGGAGCAAGCAGTACCTGGCATCGAAAACCGAGCAGATCGACGCCATGGACAAGCTCATGGCCTGGCTGCCCGACAAAATTCCCGAGCAACACCGCAGCGTGGTGGTGCACGGCGACTATCGGCTCGGCAACATGCTGATCCATCCGACCGAGCCGAAGATCGTCGCGGTGCTCGATTGGGAGTTGTCTACGCTGGGCGACGGCCTGGCCGATCTGGGTTACCTGTGCCAGGACTATCATGGCGACTCGTACAACGACGAAGGTCTGGCGGGCGCTGATCTGACGTCGCTGGGAATTCCGAGCGAAGACGAGATAGTCGCCGCGTATTGCCAACACGCCGGCATGGAACACATCGAAAACTGGCTGTTCTACGTGATCTACAACATGTTCCGCTCCGCCAGCATTATCCAGGGCGTATACAAG
The DNA here is from genome assembly GCA_046582225.1 of Pseudomonadales bacterium. GTDB lineage: Bacteria > Pseudomonadota > Gammaproteobacteria > Pseudomonadales > Azotimanducaceae > JAYGEV01. The sequence goes on along the minus strand of JAYGEV010000491.1, from coordinate 2,735 downwards.
CGGGGGTTAGACGGCAACGCTGCCTCGGGCACTGCGCTGGAATTCAAGGATGCCGCCAGGTTGCGCTCCGAGCAGGCCTGGGCCGTGGTTGAGTCCCTCTAGCGGACCCGGATCAGCTGCCAGTGCGCTGTTTCAGGTACTCGATGATCTCGAGACTCTCGTAGAGCCAGCGGGTAGCGTCTTCGGTAACGATCTTCAGGCACGGAACGGTCGAACTTCCGCCCCCCTGCAGCAATTCGCGAAAAGCCTGAGGGTCGCGCAGCGTATCGCGGATTTCCATCTGAATACCTGCCCCATCGAGAAACCGCTGTACCCGCGAACAGAAGGGGCAGCCGTCATACTGATAGAGTTGATACGACTCGGACATGATGGGGCAAGAAGCCAGTAGCCGAAAACAGCAAGCTGCCGAGTATGCCACCACAACAGATCTCCGCGCAAAAATCGGATATCGTGTTGAGCAGAGATTGAGGAGTCTGCCATGACATCGCGCGCCGACCGCAAAGTGACGCGGGCACGAAACACCATCATCGCCTTCGTGACGTTGATCGCCATCATGGTCATCGGCTACGGCACTATGTACACCAGCGGTGTCGGAAGTGGGGACCTCGTCGATCACTACCGGATAGTCGAGGACCCGCCGCGCAGACGCGCCGGCGAGCCCATCCTGGTGCAGGAGTTTTTCTCCTACGCGTGCGTCCACTGCCGTAATTTCGACCCGTTAGTGGAGGACTGGAAGGACGACATCCCCGATGGCGTCGTCTTCGATCGCTCGCCGGTGGCATTTTCGCCGATCTGGCAGCTGCTCGCTCAGACCTACTTCACCCTGAACAGCCTTGGTGCGCTGGAGGCCAACCATTTGCGTCTGTTTCGCGCCATACACGACAACGGTCGGCAGTTCTTGTCGGTCGAAATGATCGCCGACTATATCGACGGCAATGGCACAACGAAGGAGGAGTTCCTGCGCGCTTTCAACTCTCCGGCGGTACGGCAGTCCGTGCAGGAGGCGCAGGACCTGCAGAACAAACTTGTTATAACAAGCGTTCCGACCCTCGCCGTAAGCGGAAAATACGTCGTCAACATGGACGTCGGACGCAAAGCATCCCTCGACATTGTCGACCAGCTCATCGCGCTGGAAAAAAATGAGGATTTGGCGGACCGCGCGGCCGGGGAACTCGATCCCTAGAACTCTGAAGTCCTGGCCCGCTCGAACAATCCCTACAGCGTCCAGCTGAACGACACTCCAACTCGGCGTGGTTCGCCAAGCTGAGTGAAACCCCGCTCGGTGTAGAAGTCCCGTGGATCGTTGCCAAAGTAAAAACCACGCACCAGGTAGTCCTCGTCGCTCAAATTTCTGGCCCAGAGGTTTGCCCGCCAGTGCTCAGCCTCATACCCCACCGACGCGTGAAGCAGCTCGTAGCTATCGGATTTGAGATCTTTCGGGTTGTCGGAAATTCGTCGGCCATCGGTGACGTAAAATCCGTCCCTGCCGTCCGCCTCTACCCGCAGGTACCAGCGCTCGCCAAATCGATACTCGGCGCCAACGTGGAACTGATAGCTTGGCGCGTGGGCCTGGTCATGCCCATCCAGATCTTCGCCAGCGGCATTGATGAAGTCCTGAAACTCAGTATCCAGCCAGCCCAGGTTGGCGAACAGCAACACCGAATCGGTTGGGTTGAACGTCAGTTCCAGTTCCAGACCACTGTTGGTCCCCTCGGTACCGTTGTCGATGAGGTCGGTGAACTCCGTGCTGCCATCGGGTCGTGGAACGGCGATGAAGGTCGAAACCTGGACGTCATCACGATGCATTGTGAACAATGCCATTCGAGCGGACAGGCGGCCATCCAACCACAGGCCCTTCAAACCCAGTTCGTAGTTCCACAGCTTCTCGTCCGCAAATTCACGAAGGTCGGCAAACTCGCCCTCCAGCGTTCCGGTGTTGAACCCGCCTGCTTTATAGCCACGACTGGCACTGGCATACAGCATGCCGTCAGCAAGAACGTGTGCCTCCAGCACGATGCGTCCGCCGACCATGTTGTCCCGCGGACTCGCGTTGAACGGCGTGGAATCGCGGTATTCTGACTCGTGGCGCTCCACCCGCAAGCCTGCCGAAAGCCGGAGCCGGGATGTGAGATCTGTCGCGAGTTCGCCGTACACGGCGAACCGATCAACCTCGAAATCGCTGGTGAAATCATCTTCCAGAAACGTGTACTGGCGACGCAGGCCAACTTCCTGGTGCAGGCCGTAGACACCAAGGACCCAGTCGAGCTTGCCGAATAACCTCGCGGAATCTCCGGACACAAAGCGTGCGTCGGCTGTCAGCGTGCTGCGTTCGCGCAGGTATCTGTCTTCGGAGGTGTAGCCGATGGGATCGAAACCGGTAAACGTCCAGTCTTCGTCGTAGCCGTAATCGATATCGCTGTCGGCATACCCAACGCTGCCGTGGAGTGTACCGGCATTACCGACACCCACCGCGATTCTTGCGCTCGCAAACAGGGTTTCCTGTCGGTCCTGACCCGGATTGTCAGACAAAGTGGTACGGTCGTTGTCCAGCGAAAACGCATCGAAGCCATTGTCGATATCGACCCATCCCAGCGTCAGGGCAATCTCGGTGCGATCGCCTGGTTGCCACAGCAGTTTACCGCGGACGGTCAGTTCGTCGTGGTTATCGGTGTTCTCGCGGCCAAGGAAGTCGTTGTCGATAAACCCGTCGTCGCGATAGCCCTGTACCGCGAGGC
>JAYGEV010000484.1:0-1768 GCA_046582225.1 Pseudomonadales bacterium | reverse complement strand
CCGCAACAACCGCATCGGCGGCCGCAGAGGAACCGCCGGTGCCGTCCATCGCGCCGCCGAGATCATTAACAACCACCTTCGCGCCACGCCGGGCAAGCTCCAGGGAATGGCAACGACCGAGCCCCCCACCCGCGCCGGTGACGATGACGACGCGTCCTTCGAACGAATAACTCATGTTTTTCTCCGCAGATTTCTAATACAGCTCAGACTCTAAGGGCGCATTCCGAATCGAACCGGCCCGATCAAATTTTCCAGGCGCGGCTGAATCCAATCGACCCATTGACACAACATCGGGCGCGTCTCGCGCGGATCGATGAGTTCGTGAACAGCGAACGACTCCGCGGCCGGGAACGGCGAGCGCGACGCTCGCAGCTCTTCTTCAAGTTCGCGACGCTTGGCATCGGGATCTTCAGCGGCGCCGATTTCGCGACGAAACGCAACCGCAACGCCACCCTCCAGGGGCAGCGCGCCTGATTCCACCGAAGGCCAGGCCAGCACGTATGCATCACTGCCGTAGTGGGCCGCGGTGGCAACGCCGAAGCCTTTGTGAACCTGAACGGACGCCCACGGCACGCTGGCTTGAACCGCGGCGCAGACAGCCGCCATGCCGAAACGAATGGTTCCCGCGAGTTCGGCCTCTGGCCCGATCATGAATCCTGGCTGATCGACGAAATTGACGATCGGTATGTGGAACATGTCGCACATCTCCACGAAGCGGCGATACTTCTGCGCGGCCTGGAAGGTCATCGCGCCAGCGTAGTACCGGTTGTCATTCGCCAGCACCCCAACGGGTTGTCCGGCAAGCCTCGCCAGCCCGCAGATCTGGCTCGGTCCGAACGTTGCCCCCATCTCAAAAAAGGAATCCACATCGACGATCATTTTCACGATCGCCCGCATATCGAACGGGGCGTTGGAATCCCGCGGCACTGCGCTCAGCAGGTCCTGTTCCATCCGTTCGGGATCGTCCGTGGCCTGGATGCGCGGCGCGCGCTGCCAGACGTTGCTGGGCAGGTAACTCAAGAACGCTCGGATCTGACGAAACGCGTCGTACTCGTCTTCAGCGACGTTGTCGACCACTCCCGAACGTGCGTGAACCTCCACGCCGCCCAGCTCATCCTTGCTCAGGCTCACGCCGAGTGCCCTTTCAACCAGGGCGGGCCCACCGATGAGCACCTGAGCGGTATATCGCGTCATCACTGAGAAATGCGACGCCACCAGCCGACCGGCTGGAAACCCCGCCACCGCACCCATGGCTCCCGAGGCAATGGGTACCTGGGTCATCGCGTCCGCTATGATCTTGAATCGCGGCTCGGTAAAGACTGGCTGGCCCACCGTTCCACCTTTGCGGCCCGAGCCCTTAACACTGCCGCCACCACCTTCCAGCATGCGCACCAGAGGCACTCGATACTGACTGGCAAGATGTTCTGCGTAGACGCTCTTGCGCAATCCGGCGGCGTTTGGTGAGCCGCCCTTCAGCGTGAAGTCTTCGCCCCCGACCACGATTCGCCGGTCATCGATCTTGCCGAAACCAACCACGTAGTTGGCCGGCACGTAACCGGCCAGGTCCTCGTTCTCGTCGTATTCAGGTATGGCGGTGGCTTTGCCCTGCTCGGCAAAGCTGCCGGGGTCCAACAACCCGTCGATGCGCTCGCGAATGGTCAGTCGGCCCCTGGCGTGCTGCTTGGCAATCCCCTCGGGACCGCCCTGCTGCTTGGCCAGATAGCGACGGCGTTCGATCTCACGAACTTCGTTTTCCCAGCTCATCGGA
>JAYGEV010000460.1:0-2712 GCA_046582225.1 Pseudomonadales bacterium | reverse complement strand
CGCTGGCGAGTTTTGCCGCGGAGCATGACGTTGCGTTGACCATCGTTGGCCCGGAAGTTCCCCTGGTCGACGGGATTTGTGACTTTTTTTCCGAACGTGGACTGGCTTGTTTCGGACCCGGCAGGCGGGCAGCGCAGCTGGAGGGGTCCAAGTCGTTCATGAAAGATTTCCTGGTTCGTCACGACATTCCCACCGCACGCTATGAAACATTTACCGATGTTGCGCAGGCGCAAGCCTACATCCGCTCCCAGGGCGCGCCCATCGTCATCAAGGCCGATGGGCTGGCGGCTGGCAAAGGGGTCGTTGTTGCCCTCACCGAAAGCCAGGCCTTGACCACCGTCGAAGAAATGCTCACCGGCGCTGCGTTCGGCGCGGCCGGAGCGAAAGTGGTTGTCGAGGAGTTTCTCGACGGCGAGGAAGCAAGCTTTATCTGCCTGTGCGATGGCACCAACGCGGTGCCCTTTGCAACCTCCCAGGACCACAAGGCGCGCGACGACGGCGACACCGGGCCCAACACGGGCGGGATGGGAGCGTACTCGCCGGCCCCGGTGGTCACCGCCGAGATTCACGACCGTGTCATGGCGGAGGTCATTCATCCGACCATGCGTGGCATGGCGGAAGATGATGCAGCCTACATCGGGTTTCTGTATGCCGGTCTGATGATCATGCCCGACGGATCGCCCAAAGTGATCGAATACAACTGCCGTTTTGGAGATCCCGAAGCGCAGCCGATCATGATGCGCTTGCGCTCCGACCTGGTGGAGTTGTGTCAGCTGGCTTTGCACGGACAACTCGCGGATGTGAACCTCCAATGGGACCCTTGCGTGGCCCTGGGCGTGGTGATGGCGGCAGGTGGTTATCCGGAGAGTTACGAAAAAGGTGATGTGATTTCGGGGCTACAGGCCGATGTCGATCGACCAGGGCTGAAGACCTTTCATGCCGGAACGCGGGTGCGCGAGGGTGATGTCGTGACCAACGGCGGCCGGGTGTTGTGCGTTGTAGGGCTTGGCGAGGATGTTGCAAGCGCGCGCGAGAATGCATACGCCTGCGTCGACCGAATCGACTGGCGCAATCGCTACTTTCGTCGCGACATCGGTCACCGGGCGCTGACGCGCTAGATCAGCCAGCGCTTGTCGTAGCGCCTTGTCATAGCGCAATGAAGCTGTCGCTGAATCAACCCGTGGTCGTTTGCCCACGGTCATAATCGGCGACTGCCACCCCTGGCGCGTATCCATGTGCCGCACAATCGGCCAATGTCGTTGTCTGGATTGCGTCGTTTTAGTGTCTTTTCCGAGTTGAGTCCGGTTGATCTTGCGACCGCAACAGCGCAGGCCCGCAAGTTGAGCCTGCCGGCCGGTCGATGGCTGGTCAGGCCCGGACGTGAACTCACCGGGTCCTACTTTCTCGACCGTGGCAGCGTGCGCTTGTATGAGCCCGACTCGGTGGTGGAAGAGTGGTCGGCGCGGGCGCATTTTGCTTTGTATCCCGGTGCCCGCGGCGTCGCGACGTTAAGAGCCGTTGATCTGTTGCAGGTCGATGTCGAATCCCTGGTTGGCGTGTTCGCATCCGTGGATGAATCCGCGCTGCCGCTATGCGAACCTAACTGGCTTACCGAGGGTTGGGAGAGCCGCTTTCTGGGCACGCACATCATGCAGCGACTGCGACCCGCCCAGTGGCAGCGTATTTTGCGTGGCATGCGTCGGATCGTGCTGAGTGCCGGTGAGCCGATCGTCACCGAGGGTGAGTCAGGCCATGATTTTTACGTGCTGTGCGCGGGGCGTGCCGAAGTGCGATCGGCAGGTCGCTGCGTTGCCCGCCTGGAGCCTGGGGGTTTTTTTGGTGAGGACGCGCCGATTACCGGTACCGGTCGGAACGCTACGGTCGCAATGCTAAACGATGGCAGTGTCCTCGCGCTCAGCGCCGGACTTTTTCGTTCTGACCTGCGTTCGCTCTGCCTCGCCCCGCGGGTTGGACAGGGCTCCATGATCCAGATCGATATCAGCGATGGGCCAGGGAACGGTAGCCTCCGTGTGCCACTGCGTGAGTTGCGCGAACGGCTGGTTGAGTTGGACCCTGGCAAACCGTATCGAATCGTGGGTGGTAGCGCTTCGCAACGTGCGCTGGCAGCGTTCATTTTCGCCCAGCGCGGCATTTCGGGGCCGCACCCGCGCTTGCGGGCCAAGATTGATCAGGCTGGCACGGTTCTGCCCTTGGCCCACGCGCGCAGCCCGTCGATGTGTTCAGCGCGCATCACTGAAATCGGGTAGGTTCTGCCAACCGCTTCAAGCAGGTCGTCCTGATTGACCACATCGCCGCGACTCGATGCAAGGTAGCGCGATGAGACGATTGCGCCTTCGATCTCGGCGCGGACTTCGGCGTCCGGCAGGTCCACAAAAAACACCTCGTCCAGCCGTCCTTTACGGATCAGTTCGGGCGGCAGCTGAGAGATGTCGTTGGAAGTTGCACCGATGAACACCGGTTTCTGATTTTCCGCCATCCAGGTGAGCAGCGTGCTGAGCACGCGCTTGGAGGTTGCATTGTCTGACTGGCCGGTCGCCAGGCTCTTGCCGCCCCCTGCACGCCCAGCAGCAGCACGCCCTTTGGCCGGTCGGCAGCGGTGGTCAGGAGGGCGTCCTGGCGCAGTTTGAACCAGTTCTTGAGGTTGCCAGCCCCGCTACGTTTGCGAAGTCCTCTGTGTCGTACTCGAATCGC
>JAYGEV010000436.1:0-5727 GCA_046582225.1 Pseudomonadales bacterium | reverse complement strand
CGCTGGCGCAATCTGACCGCCAGCGACGCGACGATCGAACCGATGTCTGCGTTCGTCCGGGAGAGACAGATATCGCGCCTGTATGTAGTGGGGAGCAACGACACCACCGCTATAGTGATAGAAGACAGCTACAAACGATTTCTTGGCCTTTTTGCCGGGCATATTCAAAACGGGCCGTTTGTCTTCGGCGCGCGACCCGCGGCATCGGATTTCGCATTGTTTGGCCAACTCACGGCACTAACGCAGTTTGATCCGACTCCGATGGCCGAGGCGTACCAGCAGGCTCCGTCGGTGTGCGCGTGGGTTGGCGTGGTGGAGGACTTGTCAGGGCTGCCGGCTCGAGCCGATGACTGGTGTGATCGCGAGGCGCTGCCATCAACCCTCAAAGATCTTCTCACCGAAATTGGCAGGGTCTATGTGCCGGTACTGCTGGCCAACGCGCGCGCCATAGAATTCGGCGCAGACCAGGTAAGTACAGAGATCGACGGCCGACCCTGGACCCAGCAGCCGTTCCCATATCAGGCGAAATGCCTGCAGTGGATCCGTCAGGAATTCGCGCGGCTCGATCCGGACGATCGGACCTGTGTCGCGGGTATCCTGGAAGGCACCGGTTGTGAGATTCTGATACGCAAACCAGGCCTCGAGCTGGTGGAAGGGTAGCGGTCATTCACCTACGTACAATCCAAAAAAGAGGAAGTCATGAGAGAAGTAGTCATTGTCGACGCGGCGAGATCTGCGGTTGGTAAAAGAAATGGATCCCTTGGACTGGTGCATCCCACGGATGTGCTGGGCCAGGTGCTCGAGCAACTCATCGAAAGAAACGGGCTGGAGCCCGAGCAGGTGGATCAGGTCATTGGCGGCTGCATCAACAAACTCGGCGCGCAGGGCATGAACGTGACCCGCACAGCCTGGCTTTCGCATGGTGGAGCCGAATCCACGCCCTGCATTACGATCGACTCGCAATGTGGCTCCTCTCAGGAAGCGGCCACCCTTGCCACCAGTCTCGTCGGTGCGGGCATGGCTGACATCGTGATTGCCTGTGGGGTAGAAAACATGACCCGTCTGCCCATTGGCTCGGATGCGGTCGGCCTTGACGCAGGCCTGGGTAAGCCGGTGTCGCGCAGCTATTTCGGCAGCTATGAGTTCGTCAGTCAGTTCGAAGGCGCCGAGCGGATGGCGGAGAAATATCAGATCACGCGCTCGGACACCGATGGTTTCGGGTTGGTATCCCAGCAGCGGGCGGCCCGGGCTCTGGATGAAGGTCGATTCAAGTCACAGATCATTACGCTGCACGTGCCGATATTCGACGATGACGGAAAACGCACCGATGAGACCATGGTGTTCGACACCGACGAGGTTCCTCGCGATACCAGCCTTGAAGCACTCGCGGGACTCAAGAGCGTTGCTCGGGAAGATGGCGTGCACACCGCGGGCACCTCGTCGCAGATTGCCGACGGCGGCGCGGCGGTGCTGCTGATGAGCGTTGAAAAAGCCGAAGCACTGGGACTGACGCCCCTGGCGCGCGTGGTGGAAACCGCACTGGTTGGCTGCGATCCGGTGCTGATGCTCGAAGGACCCATTCCGGCCACAGAAAAGCTGCTTAGGAACGCCGGCTTGAGCATCGGCGATATCGACGTGTTTGAAGTCAACGAGGCATTTGCTTCGGTGGTGTTGTCCTGGGCAAAGACCGTAGGTGCGGATCTCGACAAGGTGAATCCCAACGGCGGCGCAATTGCCCTTGGTCACCCTCTGGGCGCCACGGGTTGTTTCCTGCTCACCAAGGCCGTTCATGAACTTGTCAGATCTGGTGGTGAGTACGGGCTCGTGACGATGTGTTGCGGGGGAGGTCTTGGTACCGGAACGTTGATTCAACGGGTAAGCGAACAAGCATAAAGGAGGAATCGTCATGCCTAGTCAGGAACATGAGGCGCTGGTGGCTGCAATTCCGCAAGGCGGTGCGGTTGATGCGCCGAGCGTCGCGGAACAACGCGCAAACTACGAGGCGATGCTGGGTGCGAATCCGCCGCCTGACACAGCTTCAATCGAGGAGTTGCGCATTGGTGAGTGCAATGCTGATTGGGTGAGCGTGCCCGACAGTCGCTTAGACCGGGTGATTCTCTACCTTCACGGTGGTGGATATGTCATTGGATCCAACGTCGCCTATCGAGAGTTTGCCAGCCGACTGGCGCAGGCAAATCGAGCCCGGGTCTGCGTACTCAACTATCGACTCGCGCCTGAAAATCCATTCCCGGCGGCGCTCGATGATGCCGTGACCGCGTTCGGGTGGCTGCTCGAACAGGGGATCGAGCCGTCCAACATTATCGTGGCCGGTGATTCCGCGGGTGGTGGTTTGACGTTGGCGACTCTGCTGTCGCTACGCGATGCCGGTGGTCCCCAGGCTGCCTGTGGCGTGTGCTTTTCGCCGTGGACCGATCTCGCGGCAACGGGGGATTCGGCGCAGCCCGGCGCCGTGGATGACCCGCTTGTTTCCGATGGCGCGCTTTCGGATATGGTCCAGGCTTATATGGCCGGGGGAGACGTTCGCAATCCGTTGGCCTCACCGTTGTACGCCGAATACCAGGGGCTGCCACCTCTGTTTGTGCTGGTCGGTGGTCGAGAGGTCCTGCTTGACGACGCGGTGCGCGTTGTTGAGAGGGCGCGCAGTGCGGGCGTTGATGTGACCTATTTTTACGGCGAAGGGTTGGTTCACGTTTGGCCCGTTCTCGTGCCCACGGCACCCGAGTCGGCAGACGCGCTGGCGCAGATGGCGGACTTTACGGAAACTCATTGCCGCTGAGCCAGCGATCCAGATGACCGACGCCCTCGTGGAGACCGCGCCTGTTCGATCCGACGAGCAGATGGATTGGCCGAGGCTTGCCGAGTATCTGGCGGTCCATCTCGATGATGCCACGGGACCCATGGAGGTGTTGCAGTTTCCGGGTGGTAGCGCCAACCTCACCTATCTGGTCAGTTTTCGCCCCGGTCGGCAAGCCAGTGACAATCCGGTCAACGCAGCAGCCTTCGAATTCGTCGTTCGCAGACCGCCGCTCGGCCCGCTGGCTCGAGGAGCTCACGATATGGTTCGCGAGCACAAGGTGCTCTCGCGCCTGTACCTGGGCTATCCGAAGGCTCCGCGTTGCCTGCTTCTGTGTGAGGACGAATCCGTCATTGGCGCAAAGTTCATCGTCTGTGAACGACGCCAGGGCGTGGTCGTGCGAGATCGGTTCCCCGCCGGGATGACCCGTCACACCGATCTGGCGCTGCGTGTGAGCGGTGCACTTGTTGACGCGATGGCGGAGCTGCACAATCTCGATCCGGCTGTGGTTGATCTGCTGAACCTGGGCAGGCCAGACGGATTCGTCGAGCGGCAGATCTCCGGCTGGTACCAACGCTGGCAGGTGGCCAAGCATCAGGAGGTTGTAGAGGTCGAAGAGATCTACCAGGGTTTGCGAGCGAACCTCCCGAAACCCCAGCGGGTCAGCATTCTTCACAACGACCTTAAGCTCGACAACTGTCAGTTTGCGCCCGACAACCCCGATGCGGTGACCTCGGTGTTCGATTGGGACATGGCCACCCTGGGGGATCCGCTGATCGACATGGGTACCCTGCTGGGATACTGGCCGGAACCCGGAGACTCGACGCCCCGCGCGGTTCGCGCCGAAGGGGCCAACGATGAGTTTCCCAGCCGCTCTGAGATTACCGCGCGCTACGCGGCGAAAACCGGCCTGGATACCAGCGCGATCTGGTGGTACGAGGCGTTCGCGTTGTGGAAAACGGCAGTGGTGCTGCAGCAGATGTACATTCGCTTCCGGCGGGGCCAGACTCACGATGAGCGTTTCGCCGCGCTGCCGGAGCGTATTCCAATTCTGCTCGATTGCGCGCTTGCGCTCGTGCGCAGCGGTGGTTGAGCGCTGAGTTAACCAAGGGGAACAATCATGAGTTGGGGATTTGACACGGATCCGGAGTTTCAGCTGGAGCTTGACTGGATCGAGGACTTCGTTGCCCGAGACGTGGCGCCGCTGGAAATGGTGCTGAAAGACTCCTACGACGTTCAGAACCCGAATTTCATCAAGCTGGTGCGGCCGCTCCAGGCTGTGGTCAAGGAGCGCGGTTTTTGGGCATGCCACCTCGGTCCTGAGCTGGGTGGTGCCGGCTTCGGCCAGCTGAAACTTGCGCTGATGAACGAAATTCTCGGCAAGGCCTCGTTCGCGCCGATCGTGTTCGGGTGTCAGGCGCCAGACTCGGGGAACGGCGAAATCCTTGCCCATTACGGCACGCCCGAGCACAAAGAAAAGTTCCTCAGGCCTCTGCTCGATGGCGAGATCGTTTCCTGCTTTTCCATGACTGAGCCCCACGCGGGCGCGGACCCAACCATGTTCAAATGTGCCGCCGTTCAGGACGGCGATGAATGGGTCATCGACGGCGAAAAATGGTTTTCCTCCAACGCCAGGCACGCCACGTTTCTCATCGTGATGGCCGTCACCGACCCCGAGGCGCCACCGCACTCTCGAATGTCGATGTTCATCGTTCCCACTGATACGCCGGGTATCAATATCCTTCGCAACACCGGAGTCGGTAGCGAGCCGGTGGGCGAGGGCCATCACGGCTACATTCGCTACGAGAGTGTCCGCGTCCCGTCGGCAAACATGCTCGGCGAGCGTGGCCAGGCGTTCATTGTGGCTCAGACACGCTTGGGTGGTGGACGCATTCACCACGCAATGCGGACGGTGGGGCAGCTCAACAAAGTTTTCGACATGATGTGTCAGCGGGTGCTCTCCAGGGTAACCAAGGGCGAAGTTCTGGCTCAGAAGCAGACGGTCCAGGAGAAAATTGCGGACTCGTGGATCGAGATGGAGCAATTCCGGCTGCTGGTGCTGCGTACCGCATGGCGAATAGATCAGTATCAGGATTATCGTCGGGTTCGTAAGGACATAGCCGCGATTAAGGCGCTGATGCCGAAGGTTTATCACGACGTGGTGACTCGCGCATTGCACCTGCACGGTTCACTGGGTATTTCCAATGAAATGCCGTTCACTGGCATGTTGCTGGGATCGTTTGTGATGGGGCTTGCCGACGGCCCGACCGAAGTGCACAAGGTCACCGTGGCACGCCAGGTGCTCGGTGAATACACACCGACCGAGGATCTTTTCCCGGAGTATCATCTCCCGCGTCGGCGCGAAGCCGCGATTGCCAAGTACCGCGATCTGATCGATGTCGAAGTCGACAACCTGTAACAGGCTCGATTTTTTAAAAGAGGAATCAAGATGGCCAGAATTCGACTGATGGAAGATGAGGAGCTATCGCCCGAGGTGCTCGAACGGGTGCGGGCAACCGAAGCCGCTGGCGCCGATGCATCGGTGCTCAGAGCGGTCGCCCATTTGCCTGAAATGTTTGATCGCTATTTCGAGTTTTACTATCCGGCCCATCAGGGCGGATGCGTTGAGGCAGACCTCAAGGAACTGGTAAGATTGAAAATTGCGCGGCTCAACGACTGCTTCACGTGACTGAATGCTCGATTTCCATCGGCGGTGGAAAAAGGACTGACAGAAGACAAGATCGCGGAGCTGGATGCGGAGACGAATCACTTTACCGACCGGGAACGGCTGGCCCTGGCCTATGCGGAGAAACTGGCTGTCCGGCACCATGACATCGACGATGCTTTTTTTGAGGAGCTGAAGACCGAGTTCAACGATGCCGAAATTCTTGAGCTCGGCATGCTCACCGGCG
>JAYGEV010000396.1:0-4024 GCA_046582225.1 Pseudomonadales bacterium | reverse complement strand
CCAGGCAGGAACTCCACCAGCGCCAGGGCGAGGACTTCGAATACTCAGCGCTGCTCGGCGATCGTGATCCGCCGCTGGACTACCGATTGTGAAACTTGCGATTGTGCACCCGGGTGACATGGGCGTGACGGTCGGCGCTGCGATGATCGCAAGTGGACACGACGTCTACTGGTTGCCCGAGGGTCGCAGCACAGAGACGGCGGGTCGCGCTCAAAGTGCGGGCTTTGTGCCATGTGGTTCGGTGCGGGAACTGGCGCTGACGGTGCAGGGGGTCGTTTCGGTGTGTCCGCCGCATGGCGCCGTGGAACTCGCGCAACATATCGTGGCGGCCGGTTTTGCGGGCACCTATGTGGATGCGAATGCAGTGGCACCAGAAACCGCGCGCGAAATCGAATCCATCGTCGGCTCGGGTTTCGTGGACGGTGGAATCATCGGTCCGCCGGCGAGAACGAGGGGCAATACCCGCCTGTACCTTTCTGGAGGCGCCGCTGACGATGTGCTGCGCTGGTTCGGCGGCGGCATGCTCGACGCCAGTGCGATTAGCGGAGGCGCGGGTGCCGCGTCGGCGTTGAAGATGTGTTATGCCGCGTATACCAAGGGTTCCGGCGCGTTGTTGCTGGCGATCCGCGCCGTCGCCCAGGCCGAGGGCGTGGCTGATGCGCTGCTTGACGAGTGGGAAATTTCACAGCAGGGGCTCGGCGAACGCTCGGAGCTGGCCGCGATGGGTGCGGGGGCCAAGGCATGGCGATTCGTCGGCGAGATGCGCGAGATTGCCCGCACCTTCCGCAGCGCTGGCCTGCCGGGCGAGTTTCACGATGGCGCGGCGGAAATTTATCACCGAATGGCGGCACTGCGGACCGCTGACGCCACGCTCAATGAGGTGCTTGCGCTGCTCGGCGATGCGACCGATGGCGCGAACCGTTGAGATAGGGTCCAGGTTGCTGGCCCTTCGGGCCAAAGGAGCGAAAGTGGCCACAGTGGCCCTGTCGGGGGTCCTCGGTGCGGCCCTTGCTCACGCCGATGGGTCCGGACCCGCACAGCGGCCGACACTCTTCGATGGCTCTGAGTTGATGGTGTTCGAACTGAGAGCGCCGTTGCGACAACTGGCTGGGGATCGGTACGGACCGAGTACCTACCACGCCGCACAGCTCAGCTACCGCGACCGCGACGGTCATCAGGTGATACTGCCCATCGAGATCCGCACGCGTGGCAAGACCCGCCGCCGCAAGGACTACTGCGAGTTCCCACCGTTGCGGCTGCGATTTGGCGCGGACACAACCGATACGCTGTTCGATGGAGAGAAATCCCTGAAGCTGGTCACCCATTGCAACGACAAGGACAGCTTCGATCAATACGTCCTGCAGGAGTACCTGGCCTACCGGGTTTATCGCCAGCTTACCGAGCGTTCGCATCGTGTCCGGCTTGCGCAGGTTACCTATGTCGAATCCGAGGGGCGCGTTCGGGCCACGCGCTACGGAATATTTCTGGAGGGCTGGAAATCGGTCGCCGAGCGCAACAACCTCGTCGCTGCTGCGGTTGATGGCCCGGTGAACATTGACAAGTTGAGCCCGACCGACGCCAACCGGGTTGCGGTGTTTCAATACATGATCGGCAACGGCGACTGGTCGGTTCTGTGGCCGGAGCCCAGGGAGGATTGTTGCCACAACATCAAGCCGCTGCTCGCGCCCGATGGGACCGTGGTTCCACTGCCCTACGACTTCGACTTCGCTGGAATCGTCAACACCCCCTATGCGGTCTCTCCGAATGGGAGCAGCAATGTTCGGTTACGGCGTTTTGGAGGATTGTGCGCGACCCAGTCGCAACTGCGTGAGGTCCTTCCACTGTTTCTTGATAACAAAGCGGCCATTTACAGGTTGTATCAGGATCAACCCGGGGTCAGTCCCCGGCGGCTCAGGTCTGCGCTGAGCTATCTGGATGGGTTTTATAAAGTCATCAACGATCCAAAACAGGTCGAACGACGGATGATCCGTCGCTGCCAGTCAGAGTGATGGCGCCGTGATCGCTTCAATGACATCGGTCGCGGCAGGTATGGCATCCGGCGATGCGCCGCAGGTCCAGCCCCAGGCGGTGAGCTTGTCGATGAAGGCTGCCGCCTGGACTTCGCAATAACCCGCTTCACTGCCAGCGCGCCAGAGCGAATGCTGGCCTGCGCCTTCCGCAGATTTATCGTAGATCACCTCGCAGGGTGTTGGATGGCCCGGGTCTGAATACACGACTTCGATGCCCCGCGTGAGGCCAGCGTTCGTACACTGGGTGGATTGGCCCCAGGCCGGGGCGCTCATCAGTGCCGCGACGACCATCGATGCCCTGAGGCCGTTGGATAGTTTCTGATCTGAACGATGGTTTGATTGGCCGATCACAAGATTCTCCCGTGTCAGGGTCGATACCAGAAATGGGGGGGGTCTGTTCGCAGCGCCATGCGCGCGAGCTTCATCCACCGACAGAGCACGCTGCGCGTCTGGCGTGGATCGATGATCTCCTCAATTTCGAAATATTCTGCAGATCGCAGGGGCGAGCGCAGCTTGTTCAGGCGTGCCTTGATCTTCTCTACGTGGGCATCGTAGTCATCGACTTCGGCGAGCTCCGCTTTATACGCGACCTCGATCCCGCCTTCGATTGGCAACGAGCCCCAGTCGCCGGATGGCCAGGCGACCCGAATGTGATGGCTGCCGGGTTTGTGGTTGGCTGCGCCGGCCACACCGAACGCTTTGCGCACCACCACGCAACAGAACGGCACGTTGGCCTGACCGAGCGCGGCCAGGGCCTGGGATCCAAAGCGGATTGTCGCAGCTTCTTCGGACTGCTTGCCGATCAGAAACCCCGGGCAGTCTTCGAGGTGAATCAGGGGCAGATGAAACGTGCTCGCCAGATCCATAAAACGAATGAGCTTGCGGCTCGCATCAGCGGTCCATGCACCGCCGTAGACCCAAGGATTTTCGGCGAACAATGCGAGGGGCATGCCGTTCAACCGGCCCAGGCCGGTGATGATCGAGCGACCCCAGCGGCGACCCATCTCGAAGAACGATCCCTGATCCAGCACAGCTTCGATGACTCCGTGCATCTTGTAAACCTTGCGCGGGTCTTTCGGGATCACCGACAGCAGGCTTTCCTCGGTGCGGTCAGGGTCGTCATCGCAGTCGGTGATCGGCGGCAGTTCATCGACGCTGGAGGGCAGATAGGAGAGAAAGCGTTTCGCCATCGCGAATGCCTCCTGCTCGGAGTTGGCCTCATCGTCGATCGCACCGTTGCGGGTATGGATCTTTGAGGCGCCGAGCTCTTCCTTGCTGACGGCACCGAGATTGGCCCAATCGACCAGCGCGGGCCCCGCGATCATCATCTGTGCGCTGTCCTTGACGATGACCGAGTAGTGGCTGGTGGCGACGCGGGCAGCGCCAATTCCGGCCACCGAGCCCAACGCCAGGGACACCGATGGCGCCACCGCGAGGTGCGCGACTACCGTTTCCCATCCCCGCACCTCAGGGATATAGGTGCGCCCGGCAGTTTCGATGGTCTTCACCGAACCACCTCCGCCCATCCCGTCTACCAGACGGATGTGTGGGAGCCTCAGCTCCAGGGCGAGCCCTTCGGCTCGCAGGCGCTTTCCAGCGATAGATGCTTCGGAAGAGCCGCCGCGGACGGTAAAGTCATCGCCGGACAGAATGACCGGGCGACCGTCGACCTCGGCACTGCCGAACAGGAAATTCGAAGGGGTAAAAGAAACCAGCTCGCCGTCTGCGTCGTACTTGGCGACGCCGGCGACGGTGCCGATCTCATGAAAGGAATCTGGATCGCTGATCGCGCTGATGCGCTCGCGGATGGTGAGCTTATTGAACTCATGCTGGCGAGCGACCTTCTCGGCGCCGCCCATTTGAAACGCGAGCTGCTCCCGGTGGCGCAGCTCGCGGAGTTCCTCTTCCCAGCTCATCCTCTCCTATTCATCCTCAAGGAGGGGATGCAGCAATGCGTGCCCGGTTGATCAGGCGCGGGTCCCTGTGAAGGTGGC
>JAYGEV010000363.1:0-3928 GCA_046582225.1 Pseudomonadales bacterium | reverse complement strand
GCTCGGAGTCACGATTGCCCGCGGCAAATCGAACCATCAGGATCGATCCCTTTGGAATCTTGACGCCGTGCAGCTCCATGTCGACTTTCGCCATGCGGGTCAATCCCTGAACCGGCCCTTCCAGGCGCAGCACCTCTTCGCAGAAAGTTCGCAGGTAACGGTCCGGATCGGACTTGAGCTTTTCCCACACGCCAGGATTCTGATCGAGCAGCATGATGCCCGCGGACAGCGCGTTGGTGGTGGTCTCTGATCCGCCGACAAAGGTGTCCTGCATCATCGCGCAATGCAGCTCGTTGTCGTTGAGCGGCCGTCCCCATTCCGGAATCACGGTGTTGACCAGATCAGACAACAGCGTGTCATCGGGCTGCTTGCGCAACGATTCAAAGATCGGCTGAAAGTAGTGCTGAGCCTGAATCTCCATTTCCGTCGCCCAAACTACTTCGGCTTCGGTGAGGCCGAACCCAACGCCCTTGATCCAGGCATCGGTCCAGTCCTTGATCTGCCAGACATCTTCCTCGCGCGCGCCCATCTGCTTGCAGATGATGATGAGCGGCAACGGTACCGCGAACTGCTTCACGTAGTCGCAATGACCGTCGGCGATGAAGTCATCCAACAACCGGTTGGCAAGCGCTGCCACCTGCGGGTCCAGCTCGTTGATCCGCCGCGGCCGGAATGCCGCGTCGAACACCGATCGCATTTGCGTGTGGTCCGGGTCATCCCGCCCGGCCAGCGATGCGGCCGGGACCCAGCCCTTCTCCTGGAACAGCTCATAGGCTGTGCGCGCCAAACCGGTGAGGTTCTCGTGGTCGTTGGACGTTCGCCAGTTGCTGAAACGTTCTGTGTCAGCGAGGATCTCGCGAAGATCTGAATAGCGGGTGATCACATACAGGCCGGTATCAGGATCCTGCCACACCGGCGCCTGCTCGCGCAGCAGATCATAGGTGGGATACGGACACTCCAACACCTCCACATCGGCAAGCGCTGCATCGTCGAGTGCAGCAGGCCGTATCGGGTCTTCCATACGATTGACTGGATCCATGCCGGGCTCCGATCAGCTTCCGGGTCGGCGTTGCTTCACCCCGGCATCTTTCAGCTGCCTGGCCAGCCAGTCCGCGCGCGACGCCGCATGGCCGACGTGCTGCAGGTTGAATGCCGACTGCTGCGCCGTCCAGAAACCCTGCGCATCCAGCGCCTGATTACACGACAGCTTGGCAAGCTTGAGCGGGAAGCTCGGTCGAGCCGCGATCTTTTCGGCGAGCGCGAGGGTGAAGTCGGCCAGCTCATCACCGGGAACCACATGATTGAGCATGCCTAGATTGTAAGCCTGTTCTGCGGTTACAGCCTCTCCGGTATACAACATCTCTTTAGCTTTGCGCATCCCAAATTCCCACGGGTGCGCAAACCACTCGACGCCGTTCACCCCGAAATCCACCGTCATATCGATGAACGAAGCATCATCGCTGGCCACAATCAGATCGCACACCCACATGATCATGAGCCCACCGGCAATGGTTTTGCCATGCACCTGAGCGATCGTGGGTTTCGGCAGCTGTTGCCAGCGCCGACACATGTTGAGATACATCTCCTCTTCGAACGCGAAGTGACCCTCGGTGCCCGGCTTGCCCATGCCGCCGGAAATTCCAATCGGCACCGGTTCGTAGTCGTCTGCGCCGCCGCGAATGTCGTGGCCGGAGGAAAAGTGCGGTCCCTCACCGGAGAGGATGATCACCTTGACGTCGTCATCGAACGACGCCTTGGTAAGTGCGTCGTTCAACTCATAGGTCAGACGACGATTTTGCGCATTGCGGACTTCCGGGCGATTCATGCGCACCCGAGCCACGCCGGAGTCCAACACTTCGTAGATAACGGTCTGATACTCGGACATCTAAATTTCCTCAGGCACAGTTCTGGTCAGGATTTCTAACCGATACTCCGATCCGTGGGCCAGTACGGCGCACGAAGCTTACGTTTATTGATCTTGCCCATGGAATTTCGGCCAACATCAGGCACAAACTTGTAGGACCTCGGGCATTTGAAGCCCGCGAGCTCTTCGCGGCAGAACGCGTCAAGCTCCGTCGACGGCGGCTCCGACACATCCGGCTTCAGTACGATCAGAGCTTTCAGTTCTTCGCCCATCTCCGGGTTCGGCACGCCGATCACCGCGCAATCCGAGACCGACTCATGTCTGATCAGCACCTGCTCGGTTTCCGCCGGATAGATGTTGACCCCGCCGGACACCACCATGTCCGAGGACCGATCGGTGATGAACAGAAAACCTTCGGCATCGACGTAGCCAACCTCACCCAGGGTGAAAACCCCCGGGCGCAGGTGGGCGGCTTCGGTCTTCTCCGGATCGTTGTGGTAGATGACGCCGCGGCCGGTGGTGTCGAGAAAGTAGATCTGACCTTCGCTGCCAGATTCAAGCTCATTGCCCTGTTCATCCAGGATCAGGCACTCGAACGGCGGCAACGTGATCCCGACCGAACCCGGATGCGCGAGCCAGTCTTCGGAGCTGATCGCGTTGGTACTGCCTGCTTCGGTGGCGCCGTACGCCTCGAACAACACCGGTCCAAACCACTCGATCATGGCGCGTTTGACATCTACCGGACACGCTGCCCCGGTATGGCTGACCACCTGCAGGCTGGACAGGTCATAGCTGCGGCGCACCTCTTCGGGCAATGCCAGAAGGCGCTGAAAATGCGTCGGCACCATCATGGTGCTGGTGACCTTGTGCGTGGCAATGGCGTCCAGCACCTTTTCCGCGTTGAATCGGCCGAGGATCACCAGGCTGGTACCCGACGCAACCGCACGCACGCTGCCCAGCGGACCGGTGTGATACAACGGGCTCACCACCATCGAAACGCCGCCCGGAACGATCCTCGGGTTGTTCTGCACAAGATCCATGTGCTCGGCGATGGTTGCGCCCCCGGCAAACATGGTCGGCGGCGTCTCGGTACCTTTGGGACGCCCGGTAGTCCCCGAGGTGTAGTGCAGAAACGGCCTCGGAAGCATGTCTGTGGGCGGCTCGCTGTTATCGCCCCGTGCGACGAAATCAGTCCACGGCACGACGTCGCTGTCGGTCTCACACCGCCAGCCGACGACCAGCCCGACCCCAGCTGCCCGGGCAGCCTCCAAGCCGACCTCGGTGGTTTCCGGACCGACAAACAGCGCACCGGATTCGGAATTCTCAAGAATGTAGCGAACTTCGGATGCGGTGAGGTGGAAGTTGACCGGCACCGTCGATATACCCGAGAGGATTCCGGCCAGGTGCGCGATGACCATTTCCGTCGCGTTCTCGGCAAACACGGCGATTCGTTGGCCAGCGCCGAGATCCGTCGCCAGCAGTACGTTGGTTGCCCGGTTCAGCGTTTCATCGAGTTCGGACCAGGAAATGATCGCCCGTTCATCACACAGTGCCGACTCATCCGGCGTAGACTGAGCCCGTACCGCAGTCGCGATAGACATTCCCCTTCCCCCAAAAAAGACTTCAGATACCTTGCCGAAATTAGACCGCGTTACATCGGGAATTTGCAAGTGCCAAACCAGTCATGCAATTGTTGAACCCTCTTCGGCCGATACGGATCAGGGACCATGGGCGAATTTGAAGATAAAGTCGTCATTATCACCGGTGCAGGCGGAGGCCTCGGCAAGGCTCACGCACTGGAGTTTGCGCGTCGGGGCGCGAAGGTCGTCGTGAACGATCTCGGCGGCAGCGCCGATGGCGTTGGATCGTCATCAATGGCCGATCTGGTAGTCGAAGAAATAACAGCCGCAGGCGGTCAGGCAATCGCCAACAAGGCTTCGGTGTCCGACAAGGCGGGGGCCGCAAGTATCGTCGAAGATGCGGTGAGTGCGTTCGGCAGTGTCGACATCCTTGTCAACAACGCCGGCATTCTGCGCGACAAATCATTCAAAAACATGACACTCG
>JAYGEV010000208.1:0-2339 GCA_046582225.1 Pseudomonadales bacterium | reverse complement strand
CCACGACTTTGGCGCCTCGGCTTGCGAACTCCAGCGCGTGTGCTTTGCCCAGGCCGCCGCCGGCCCCGGTGATAACTACGACCTTATCTTCGAATTCGCTCATGGCGGGTGCTCCTCGCATCAGTTGGCCTGGAAGTCGGGCGAGCCGCAATATACACCAGCAATCTTCGGTTGCAAGCCGGCAGCAGTCGGGTGGGACCCAGCTGAACCCGGTCGCGCATTCGTGTGCTCCTTGCATGGATGACATACATTCCAGCGCTAAATTGCCGCTGCGGTTAGTGGTATTGTTGTCCCGCTGCAAAGCTACCGTCGATTTTCCGGACAAAGGGATTGAATTAACGATGAACACCGGTACCGTCGATCTCGACGAAATTTGGAGCGCGCGTGGGTCCCGTTGCCTGCTCGCGATACTCGTGTTGCTGCTTTCCTGGGCCGCCCGGGCCGATATTACCGTCACGGGTACGGTAACCGTCGATGATGTGGCTGCCCCCAGCGGTACGCCGCTCCGCTCGAGTCCTGCGCATCAAACTTTCGGCCCGGAAATTCAGATCGCCCTCGATGTGGGTCGGCTGGAAGTCGACCTCGGCTCGGTTCTCACGGCGGGAACGCTGGTGGAGATTGATGCTGGAACAGTGATCGTCACGGGGGCCGGGTCGCAAATCACCCTCATTGGCGACCTCAATCGACTGCATATGCAGGGAACTGGCAGCGAAATTCAGATTCTCAGTGGCGGGCGGATCGATGCAACAGGAGGGGCTTGCGGTCGGGAATTTGGCTGCAACGTGTTTCTCGGAAACTCTGTAGGGACAGATGCGACCGTGTTGGTCGACGGGCATGGGTCCCTGCTCAGCACAATCGACACGCTGTTCGTTGCGGACGGGAATACAGATTTTGGCACCCTTGGCGCTGATATCATCGCGAGCGTAGATCTTTCGAGCGGCGGAACGATCGCGTCTGAGAGGGTAGTGATATCCGGGGGGCTGTCCGGTAGCAACATTCAGGTAGGACAGCTCACCGATGCGACGGTCACTGTCTCGGGCGCCCACTCACGATGGACGGCCACGAGGTTCACCGTCGCTGCGGGCCTGAACGCCTTCGCCACAGTCAACGTTACCACCGGCGGCGCTTTGATAGGGACCGATTCGTTTATGGCGGCCATAGATGCTACCGCGGTTGCGGATATATCCGTTGACGGCGTTGGCAGCATAATCGACGTCGGCACCGACATGCTCCTCGGGCTGTCGGGTACAGCCACGCTGACCGCATCCAACAAAGGCACCGTCACCGTTGGCCGCTTGCTGGCGATTGGTCTTGAGCCAACGGGAACGGGAACGGCAAGCTTCGATGGAATCGGCACCCGCCTTACTGCCGGTGATGTGTTGGTGGGGAATACTGGTGATGGCTCATTGAATGTCACGGGCGGTGCCGTGGTCGTCATCGACGGTGTTGGCGGCGATGCAAGGCTGGGCATCGCCCCTAAGCTCGGCTCCACGGGTGATGTCTCGATTGAAGGCGCTGGCAGCACCATCACCGTCATTGGTACACGCCACAGTTCGGTCGTGGTCGGCACTGTCGAGTTTGATTCGGCTAGTAGCGCCGACGGCGCCGGGATGGGCTCTCTGACGATCAGCGACAGTGGCTTGCTGGAGGTGTTGGCAACCCAGGCCCATGGAGAGAGCGATATTCTGGTGGGTTACGGGGGCGACGGAATTCTGCAGATCGACACGGGCGGATCGCTGATCCTTGACGGTTGGCTGGGCGTCGGCGGCCATAGTGGCACAGGCACGGTTAACGTGCTGAGCGGGGGCACGCTGCTGGTTCACGACGGCGAGGGGGGCGACGATCGGGGAATCGGAATCGAAATTGGCCTGCGCCGTGGGCAGGACGCTAACGGAGTTGGAACGATGACCGTTTCAGGGCTCGGATCCTCGGTCACCGTTTTGGGCGAAGAAGCCTTCATCGGCATCGGGTTTGCGCATTCGGAGGACCCCGAGTCCGGCAATGCATTCGGCCAATTGAACGTCACCAATGGAGCAAGCATGACCATTCAAGCCAATGATGATATGGGTGGGATCATCGCGGGCGTCGGTGGCGGTTCGACCGCTGTAATGAACGTGACCGGCTCAGGTAGCAGTGTCTCTATCAGTGGTACGCCGGCTGCTGTACTTATCTTCGCGAGCGATATCGATAAAGGGGTGGGGCGCGCACAAGCCAGTCTGCTCCTCGACGATGGCGCCAGCATCGATGTCTTCGGCACGCTTCCCGAGGCCGATGGCCGCAGCGTTGTTGCATTTGGCATGGGGCTGGGTGATGCCACCGGCATCGTTTCCGGGGGATCG
>JAYGEV010000045.1:0-1929 GCA_046582225.1 Pseudomonadales bacterium | reverse complement strand
GAGTTTTCCGGCGGCCAACGACAGCGTATCGGCGTCGCTCGAGCGCTGATTCTGGAACCCGATTTCGTCGTATGCGATGAGCCAATCTCAGCGCTGGACGTTTCCGTGCAGGCACAGGTGGTGAACCTGCTCGGTGAACTGAAGCGCTCCATGGGTCTTACGCTGTTGTTCATCGCCCACGATCTGTCGATGGTGCGCTATGTGAGCGACCGCATGGCGGTAATGTATTTGGGTTCTCTGGTCGAAATCGGACCCGCCAACGATGTGTTCTACGACGCCAAGCACCCCTATACGCAGATTCTAATTGCCTCGAACCCCGAACCGGATCCAAACAGCGAACGCCAACGGGCGTCGACGACGATCAAAGGCGAGATTCCGTCACCGGTAAACGTCCCGGAGGGTTGCCGATTCGCCAGCCGCTGTCCCAAGGTGATGGATATCTGCCTCAACAAAACACCCGAGCTGATTCCACTTGCCACCCACGATAGCCGTGAGGTGGCTTGTCACTTATATTAACCATCCCGTAGGAGGGGTTTCCAACCCCGAATCGTTCGCGGACAGAGTCCGCTCCTACGGTGCGCCGGGCTTTCGCGCCACCATCAGCGTCACTTGCTGAGTGAGAACCGTGTTGCCCTGTTCGTCAGTCAACTCATCTTCCAAGGTCACGATGCCAACCTCGGGACGGCCCTTTGATTCGCGTCGATCGATGCAACGGGTTACGTAGGTCAGGGTCGATCCTGCCCGCGCAGGGCTGGGCAGCCGAATCTTGTCCTTACCGAGCATAGCGACGGTCTTGATTGCATCAGCATGGTCGAAAAACAACCGAGTGCATATCGCGAAAAGGTGCAGGGAGGAAGCCACCAGACCGCCGAACACGGAGTTCTTTGCGGCTGCTTCGTCGACGTGAAACGGTTGCGGATCCCATCGCCTGGCAAGCTCGATGATTTCCCCGGCGCTCAATTCGTAGGTGCCAACAATCGATTCGTAACCGATGGGCAAATCCTCGAAATACAGGGGCCCAGCGGTTGTTGCGCTCACAGTTGCTGACGCGTCAGCCCCAGATCCTCGAACATCTGCGCATCCTCATCGAGCTGTGGGTTCGGTGTAGTCAGCAATCGATCGCCGCAGAAAATCGACCCCGCACCAGCAAAAAAACACAGCACCTGTGCCTCTTCGCTGAGTTCGGTTCGCCCGGCAGAAAGACGCACAACCGATTGCGGCATCAGTATTCGAGCAACCGCTACGGTTCTCAACAGTTCCATAGCCGACAACGGCTCGGAGCCGAACAGCGGGGTACCCTCCACCCGGACCAGCTGATTGATCGGTACGGATTCCGGATGACGCGGTAGGTTGGCGAGCTGCATCAACAATCCGGCCCGGTCCGCACGGGACTCGCCCATGCCGACAATCCCGCCACAGCAGACTTTGACTTCGGCATCGCGCACGTGAGCAAGGGTTTCCAGACGATCCGAGTAGGGACGGGTGGTGATAATCTCCGCGTAATACTCCGGAGATGTGTCGAGGTTGTGGTTGTAAAAATCCAGACCCGCATCCGCCAGCTTGATGGCCTGTTCAGCGGTCAGCATCCCAAGCGTCACACAGGTTTCCATACCGAAGTCTTTCACCGCGGTGACCATCTCGCAGACCGCGTCAACCTGGGAACCGGTGGGCGAGCGCCACGCCGCACCCATGCAGAAACGGGTTGCGCCGCCTTCACGGGCTTTCCTTGCAGCCTCGACCACGGATTCCAGCGGCAGCAAACCGTGTGCGCCTACGCCGGTATCGAAATGCACGCTCTGCGGGCAGTACTTGCAATCCTCCGGGCAGCCGCCGGTCTTGATGCTCAGCAGGGTGCTGATCTGCACCTGGTTAGGCTGATGATGTGTGCGGTGCGCGCTGTGCGCGTCGAACAGCAGATCGTTGATGGGC
>JAYGEV010000270.1:0-2456 GCA_046582225.1 Pseudomonadales bacterium | reverse complement strand
GTCGGGTTGAGCGCAATATCGGCGCTCGCAAATACCTCCGCTACGATCCGTCCCGTGTAAGTGGCAAGGCCGGGCATGATCACCGGGTGTTGCGCAAGGTCGGCAAGACTGACGTAACGCGACCCGAGGTTTAAAGCATGCTCCCTGGCGACGACGAACCACAGCGGATCATCCCACAACTCCTCATATTCCAGGTCGGCGGGCCCCTGCGGATCCAGGGTCACCACCGCAAGCTCGGCGTGGGCGTGGCGCACCAGGTCGTGAGCGGCTTCGGAGTCCTCAAATCGGATATCTAGCCGGACCTCAGGAAAGCGCTGGGTGAAGGATTTGAGCACCGGAGCCAGCCGGTGCAGGCCCACGTGATGGGAGGTGGCCAAACTTAGGGCGCCGCCCACCTCACTTTTCAAATTACGCAGCAGGCGCCGGGTATCGGTCATCTCACGCAACAATGCTTCGGCACGCGGCCGCAGAACCTTGCCGGGATCGGTGAGGTAGACGCGTTTGCCGGCTCGATCAAACAACCGGCTGTCCAGTTCCGCCTCGAGCGCCTGAATACGTTTGCTGACCGCCGGCTGGGTGATGTGCAGTTCGTCCGCAGCTTTGGAGAACGACAGCTGTTCGGCAACCGCGAGGAAGGCGCGCAGATCATTCCAGTTCATTGCATGGTTCCCCGTGCGAATGTCATCAGCTTGGTTTATATTCCAAAAGGTTATCCTGTTCATTAAAATAATGAATTTGTTTTATGAAACCGTCAACCCTAACATGAGCTTCGGTTCAAACTGAGCACCTGCCGTGTCTGCGCATACTTTGTACGACAAGCTCTGGAACGCCCATATAGTTGCCGAGCGTGATGATGGGCAGACCGTGATCTATATCGATCGGCACCTGCTCCACGAGGTGACCTCTCCCCAGGCGTTTGAGGGCCTGGCGCTTGCGGGTCGCAAACCGTGGCGGGTAGATGCCAACCTCGCAACGCCCGACCACAACGTACCTACCCACAACCGCGAGCTCGGAATGGACGGGATCACAGATGTGGTCGCCAGAGCGCAGGTCGAGACTCTGGACGAAAACTGCCGTAAATACGGCATAACGCAGTTTGACATCCTTGATCCGCGACAGGGCATCGTCCATGTGGTCGGTCCGGAGCAGGCTGCAACGCTGCCGGGCATGACCATCGTGTGTGGGGACTCGCATACTTCCACACATGGGGCATTTGCCGCTCTGGCTCAGGGAATCGGTACGTCCGATGTGGAACATGTGCTTGCAACCCAGTGCCTGGCGCAACCAAAAGCAGGAAACTACCGGTTGCAGGTCAATGGCCAGCTGGGGCATGGCATCTTCGCCAAGGATCTGATCCTCGCGATCATTGGCCGAATCGGCACCGCGGGCGCGACTGGACACACGTTGGAATACGTCGGTGAGGCGGTTGCGGCGCTCAGCATGGAAGGCCGCATGACGATGTGCAACATGTCCATCGAGGCCGGCGCAAGAGCCGGGCTGGTGGCGGTTGACGACACCACCCTGGAATACGTACACGGCAGGCCGTTCGCGCCGATCGGAGAGTTGTGGGACCGGGCCGAGGAATACTGGCGCACGCTGCACAGCGATGCAGACGCTGTGTTCGACCAATCGCTGGAAATCGATGCTGCGGCGCTGGAACCTCAAGTCACCTGGGGCACTTCACCGGAGATGGTCACCGGAATCTCCGCGAGCACGCCGAACCCGGCGTCGCTGGCCGACGAGCAGCGGGCTGAGAGTGTTCGCCGTGCGCTTGCCTACATGGGGCTCGAGACCGATCAGCCGATTGTGGACATCGCTCTGGATCGTGTGTTCATCGGCTCATGTACCAACGCTCGAATTGAGGATCTGCGCGCTGCCGCCGAGGTGGTGAGCGGCCGTAAGGTGGCAGGTTCCATCAAACAGGCGCTGGTGGTGCCCGGATCGGGCCTTGTCAAAGCCCAGGCCGAGCGCGAGGGATTAGCCGACATCTTCCTCAAAGCGGGATTCGAATGGCGGGCCGCGGGTTGCTCGATGTGTCTTGCGATGAACCCGGATCGCCTGCAACCCAAGGAGCACTGTGCTTCCACGTCGAATCGAAATTTCGAAGGACGTCAAGGACATGGGGGTCGGACCCACCTGGTGAGCCCTGCCATGGCGGCGGCGGCGGCGATTACCGGCAGGTTCGTCGATGTGAGAGAGCTGATATGAAGCCTTTTACCACGTTGACCGGGCAGGTGTTGCCCCTGGATCTGGAAAATGTCGATACCGATCAGATCATTCCCAAACAGTTTCTGAAGTCCATTCGGCGCACCGGATTTGGAGACAATCTGTTCGATGCCTGGCGATTTACCGACGAGGGAGATATTGGCGTGACGCCCAATGAACGGCGTCTAAACCACGATTTCGTGCTCAATCAACCGCGATACCAGGGCGCGAACATACTGCTTGCGCGCCGT
>JAYGEV010000260.1:0-6661 GCA_046582225.1 Pseudomonadales bacterium | reverse complement strand
TCCCACCGGGCAATCCATGATCTCGGCAATTTGCTCGTAGGTTAGACCATCAAACTCCCGAAGTGTTACGGCGCTGCGCAAATCGTCGGGCAGTTGAGAAATAGCCAGATCAATCTCCGCGGACAATTCGTCGCGGGCAAGCGCAGATTCCGGGTTTTCCGACTCCCTGAGCGCGTCGGTGCCATCCATGTACTCGGCGTCGTCCACATCCAGGTCGGTGCCCGGTGGCCGCCTGCTGCGCGCCACCTGATGATTTTTCGCGGTGTTTATCGCGATTCGATACAGCCACGTGTAGAAGGCGCTTTCTCCCCGAAATCGCGGCAGAGCTCTGAAAGCCTTGATGAAGGTCTCTTGCGCAACGTCCTCGACATCCTCCCGATCTCTCAGGTAACGGCTGATCAGATTGAGAATTTTATGCTGATAACGGCTGAACAACAGTTCAAATGCGTGACGGTCCCCTTTTTTGACCCTACGTACCAGTTCTTTGTCGGTGTCCTTGGCCACGTAGCGCTGAGCTAACCCGTCTTGGTTGTGAATGGCCGGTTATTCTGCCGGTTAGGACAGGTTTATACTAGCTGGCCCAGCGCATGAACGGGTACCGCGAGATGGGTCAGCGATTTTCGACCGACATACTGGTGATCGGTGGCGGTGTTGCGGGTCTAAGCGCCGCACTGCATCTTGCCGCCAATGCCCGGGTCACGGTCCTGTGCAAAGGCGATGTGGAAAGTGCGTCTTCGCATTGGGCCCAGGGCGGAATTGCCGCAGTGACCGATCCGACGGACAGTCTGAAATCGCACGTCCAGGACACGCTGACCGCGGGTGCGGGCCTGTGCGATGCTGACGTCGTAGCGCTTACGGTACACAAAGCCCCGGAGGTGATTGACCAGCTTGGTCGCTGGGGCGTGCAGTTTGACTCGGATGACAACGAATTCCATTTGACCCGCGAGGGTGGTCATTCACATCGCCGGATTCTGCACGTGGCTGACGCGACCGGAAAAGCCATCACTCAAACCCTCACCGAGCAGGTGCTCGATCACCCCAACGTTGAGTTATTCACCGATCGGGTAGCCATTGATCTCATCAATCTGAGCAAATTCGGACGTCACCCAAATCGCTGTGCGGGTGCATATGTACTCAATCGCAGCACGGGCCACGTCGAGGTTTTCCAGGCGCGATTTGTGATCCTGGCAACGGGCGGGGCGAGCAAGGTTTATCTTTATACAAGCAATCCCGACAGTTCGACCGGTGACGGCATCGCCATGGCGTGGCGGGCCGGGTGTCGAATTGCCAACATGGAGTTCAACCAGTTTCACCCCACCTGCCTTTATCACCCGCACGCAAAATCGTTCCTCATCTCCGAAGCCGTGCGCGGCGAAGGCGGAATGCTGTGCCTGCCATCAGGCGAACGATTCATGCAGCGGTTCGACTCGCGTGGCGAACTCGCGCCTCGAGACATCGTGGCGCGTGCGATGGACCACGAGATGAAACGACTGGGGCTGGATTGCGTGTACCTGGACATCAGCCACCGGCCGCGTTCGTTCATCGAAGCTCATTTTCCCACCATTGCCCAGCGCTGCGCAGACTTCGGTATCGATATTGCCAATGAACCAATTCCGGTGGTACCCGCGGCGCACTACACGTGTGGCGGGGTATTGATTGACAAGAACGGTGCCAGCGACATCCCAGGCTTATACGCAATTGGCGAGGTAAGTTGTTCGGGCCTGCACGGAGCGAACCGGCTCGCGAGCAATTCGTTGTTGGAGTGCCTGGTGTTCGGCCAGGCGGCGGCGAACGAAATTCTCCGCAATCTCGATGAGCCGGTCCTGGACGTCAGCATTCCCAAGTGGGACGAAAGTCAGGTAACCGATTCCGACGAAGATGTGATCATTGCCCACAATTGGGAAGAACTCAGGCGTTTCATGTGGGACTACGTGGGTATCGTGCGTACCGACAAGCGCCTGCAGCGCGCGCAGCGGCGCATCGACATGCTCAAACAGGAAGTGCACGAATACTACAGCCACTACCGGGTGAGCAATGATCTCATCGAACTGAGAAACCTGATTCATGTTGCTGAACTTATCGTTCGATCCGCCCTGGCCCGACGCGAATCCCGCGGCCTGCACTACACGCTTGACCATCCTGAGATGTCAAACCGGTGCGACGACACCATTCTGTTCCCTGGATCGATGGACCATCTCGACGTTCTGCAGCCAATATTCAATGTGTAACCTGCTCAATGAGCCGACCAGCTGAACATCTGACAAATCGACCAACGCACTGACGCAGCGAGGCGGCTACGAACGACCCCCTGCAAACATCGACTTGATTTCGCGCCGCAGCTCCGCATACCGGCGACCAGGCAGCTCATCGGAAAAGACCTGGCGTGCCAGGAACCTTCGCTCAACCCAGAAGACACGTTCGCTACCCAGCCGAGCGTATCGCAGCTGTGAGTAGTTGACCGTAATTGTTTGTGTTGCCCACCTTGGCCATCGCGACCACGCCCACAGACCCAGCAGAGCCACCCCGGCACTGCCGAGCCACAGCCAGCCCGCAGCGCAGCCCGTGACGACAATGGTGGCCGCATCAATCCGACGCCGTTGCCCCATCTTCAGATCGTAGGAGCGCTGCAGGGGTTGCTCGGTTTGCATTGTGCGAGCCAATGAGCGCGACAATCGAAACCAGTGGTTCATCCGGCGGTTGGGAACGACCTTGAAGCCAGTCGTAGATATCCACGTCTTCAAATTCGAGAAGCCTCGCAAAGCTGCGCTGAACTTCTGTTGGAAGATCCGCATAACGCTCCCGCATGAACGGCACCAGCAGCAGCTCGAGTTCGAGCAGACCGCGCCTGCTGCGCCAAAATAGACGTCCTGCTGTTGCCCCTGCATCCATGGGCTCGACACTACCGGGAATGTCGTTAACATTCATCTTTGCGAGCCTAGAGTACGAGATTAAGCCATGCTTCAATCCACCTGGCAGTCATACCTCGACCTGCAGGGCGATCAGCCCCAAGCCGAACACGGCGTGAGTTATCTCCCCGAGTTGGGCGTCCTGCGTTTCAGTGGACCGGATGTACTGGACTTCCTGCAGGGGTATCTGACCTGCGATACCGTCGACCTGCCCCCCGAAACGCTTACCCCTATGGCGGTCTGCAACCTCAAGGGACGCGTCGTGGTCACGGGTTGGTGCTATGGTCACGACCAAGCTGCGGGCATGCATTCGGTCGACCTGATCATGCATGTGTCGTTGACAGACCGCGTGGCACAATTCTTCAAAGCCTACGCCATGTTCTCCAAGACCAGTATCACCAACGAGAGTGACACCACGCTTGTTTTCGGCGGTCTGGGAAATGTGGACGAACTCGACGCGATCAGCGGTACTGCTGGAAATCTAATCGTGAGCGAAAAACAGCGGTTGGTGCCCGTGAGCGATCTGACCGAGGCCAAAAACCTCTGGCAGGGCTGTTCGCACACCACCGCCGAGGCATGGTGGCTCGAACTGATTGGGACGGGCGTTGCGTTGATTTCTGATGCGACCAGCGAAGAGTTCCTGCCGCAGATGCTCGACCTCGAACGGGTGGGTGCCGTGAATTTTGACAAGGGCTGCTATCTCGGCCAGGAGATTGTGGCCCGCGCCCAGCATCGTGGTCAGGTAAAGAGACAGCTGCAGCGGTTGGATTGGAGCGGCCCCACAGCTCCCCAGGCGGGCGCTCGGTTCGGCACCGCGGAAAATCCAACCCGCAACCTCGGAACGATCATCGCCGCGGTGACCATTTCCTCCGGAACCGGCGCGTGCCTCGCGGTGGTGGCAAATGACGCCCCAGGGCCATTCCAGCATCAAGACGCAGTTCTCAATCGGGTCAGCTGAGGACTGTCTATACTCAACACAAGCCGATCTCATTTCGACAGCTCACGAACGAAGCACTTTCCAATGCCCGACCTGGCTGAAACCATCCAGCAGGAAGTGACCACCGCGGTTAACAACGACGAACTGCAGCTCCCGACCCTGCCAGAAGTGGCATTGCGGATCCGCGACGAGGCGGAAAACCAGAACGTGAGCGCACAGTCCCTGGGCCAGGTACTCTCAGCAGCCCCGGCACTTAGCGCACGAATGATCAAAATAGCCAATTCGCCGATGTTTCGAGCCGCCAACACCATTGAAAATCTCAATATGGCGCTGAGCCGACTCGGCGTCGTGTACGCAGCCAACCTGGCGACGGGCCTCGCGATGAGCCAAATGTTTCAGGCTACCAATGAAATAGTCGACCGCAAGTTGCGCGCGACATGGGCTGAGGCAACAAACATCGCGGCCATCAGCGCAGTCATGGCAAAGTCATTCACATCGCTGCGCCCTGATCAGGCCGCCCTGGCTGGCTTGACCCACACTATCGGCGTGCTGCCCATTCTCACCTGGGCGGAAGAAAACGAGATGTTGCTGCGGGACAGCCTGACACTGGATCGCGTCATTGAGAGCATACACGGCAGCCTCGGCACGATGATTCTGCAGCGCTGGGATTTTCCGCCCGAGATCATCATGGTGCCCGCCCAATACACAAACTTCGAGCGTGCCGTTGACGAAGCCGACTACATCGACGTGGTGATGGTTGCCAATCTGCAGAATCTGCCAGCGGGCCATCCCCACACGCAGCTGGACTGGTCCACGATAAACGCATTCGAAAACCTTGGCCTCGAACCTGACCAGGAAGCCAGCGAACTCAAAGATCTCGAGGAAGACGTACGGGCCGCCCGGGACAGTCTCAACTGAGTCACCCGGCCTGTTATGGTCGCAGATCCGCCTTGAACAACCACTGGATGCTGGAAAAGTCCAGGCCACCAGCGTCATGCAACTGCTGATGCACGCGATACAGGTTTTTCGCAAGCGCGCCCATGGGCACGGAACTGCGTGATTGCTCCGCTGTATCCATGGCCAGCCCCAGATCCTTAGTCATCAGATCGACCAGAAATCCGCCCTCATATCCGCGCGAGGCTGGTACCCCATCCATCACACCGGGATATGGGTTGTAGACGTTGAGCGACCAGTTACCGCCGGAAGACTGCTTCATCACTTCCGAGAGCACCGCCGGATCCAGCCCGTTGTTGACCCCAAGTGCCAGGGCTTCAGCGGTCCCCGCCATGAGCACGGCAAGCAACATGTTGTTGCACACCTTCGCGACCTGACCTGCACCGTTGTCGCCGGCGTGGAAGATGTTGCTGCCCATGCCTTCGAGCAGCTCCCGGGCACGCTCGAATGCCGCGGTCTCACCGCCAACAATAAACGACAATGTGCCGGCCTGGGCACCAGCGGTGCCGCCCGAAACAGGCGCGTCCAACATAGCCAGCCCCCGATCCGCCGCCTGCTCGGCCACACTTCGTGCGGTTGGCGGGTCGATGGTGCTGCAATCGATCAGCAGGGTATCCGCGTCAACCGCATCGATGACACCCTCATCGCCTCCATACAATCCTGCCACGTGGCGCCCGGCCGGTAGCATGCTGATGAAGAACTCAACATTGGAAGCTGTCGCAGCCGCAGAATCCTGAGGTTGGGCTCCCTCGACACCTGCCATCAAATCGGCCACCAGATCGAAGACCTTCACCTCGTGGCCAGCACTCACCAGATTGCGAGCCATGTGCCCGCCCATATTTCCCAGACCGACAAAACCAATTCTGCTCATCGTTATGCTCCGTCTTTTTTCAGTCGCTCATTTCAGATCTGATAGCGGGTTCTGCGGCCACGGCTCCACGAAATGGTCGTCGACATAACCGTTGGGCAACGACGCGAGGTCATCGAACTGCCACGCCGGGGCGTTGTCCTTCTCAATGAGCAGCGCCCTTACCCCCTCCGCAAAATCGTGATTGTTGGCGCAATGGGTGGCAACCGTCATCTCCATACGAAACGTGTCGGCCAACTCCATGGAGCCGGCACGTTTTAGCTGCTCGACGACGATCCCGACAGTGGTCGGACAACCGCTATGCATCGCCGCGACCCCGCGATCTATCCAGTCGCTGGTTCCCTGAAGGGCATCTATTGCCGCGACCACCGCGCCGAGTTCGCCATCCGGGCTGAGGCTTTCCGGAATGAGATGCACCTGGGTGTCGGGGAAATCTCCCGTCGCGAGACCTGACAGCACCGCATTCACGACCGCGTTGGTGTCTCCCACCCAATCCGCGGCGCACAGGGCATCTCGAATCTCGTGGCGCGACTCATTTGCCACCCGATGGGTCGCCAGACCGACCGCCACCGCGTCAGAGCCGTTCATGTGGCTGCCGGTAACACCGAGAAAGGTCGCCTGGTGTTGCGGCATGTTGCGCAACAGCCAGGTCTGTCCCGCGTCGGGGAACAGACCAATCGTGACCTCGGGCATCGCAATGCGCGATCGTTCGGTGACCACCCGATAACGCGCCGCGGACAATATACCGACTCCACCTCCCATGACTACGCCATGACCGACCGCGATTACAGGTTTCGGATAGGTCTGAATCCGGTAGTCAAAACGATACTCGCGCTCAAAAAACTCAAACGGGTATTCATCAACCACCTCTCCGTGCTGATGATTTTTTACCATCGCGTGGTACAAGGCTTGAATGTCGCCTCCGGCGCAGAACGCCCGATCGCCCGCTCCGGTGAACAGTACGGCAACAACCTCAGCTCGTTCGGCCCAGTCCTG
>JAYGEV010000408.1:0-1755 GCA_046582225.1 Pseudomonadales bacterium | reverse complement strand
AGTAGCTACTAGTAGCTACTTTTGTTCCATGAAGGCGGTAGGCATCAAAATACTGAAAAACAAGCTCAGCGAATACGTGCGCCTGGCAGCCGCGGGCGAAACGGTACTGGTCACTGACCGGGACCGGGTTGTCGCCCAGATAACCGCCCCCGATGCAGCAACGAGCCCACTTTTGGCCGACGCGGTACTCGCCGATGCGGTTCGTCACGGTTGGCTCACACCACCGGTCATCCATGACCCAAAACCACCACCCGCACCTGACCGGGTAACCGCGTTGAGCGACCTGTTGACCGATTTAGCCGAGGATAGAAACGAGCGGTGATTTATCTCGATACTTCGGTTGCCCTGGCTCACCTCCTCGCCGAAGACCAACGACCGAAGGACACGATCTGGAGCGAAACGCTGATCACGAGCCGGCTACTCGAATACGAGCTGTACACTCGGCTGCATGCAAAGGGACTTACCGACTCCCACGGGCAAGCTGCGTTAGCAATCCTGGAAAGATTGGCGTTTCTGGCGCTTTCCCCACCGGTACTCGCCAGAGCCCTCGAGCCGTTTCCCACCCCCGTGAGCACGCTGGATGCGCTGCATCTCGCGTCGGCGGAATTCCTGCGCGCCAGTGGACAACCGGTAGCGCTCGCGACGTATGACCAACGCATGCAGACCGCGGCAAAGGCACTTGGGCTCCCGCTGGTGGAACTCGATTAAGGCAACGCGCGCCTCGCGGTTCGACTAGCCACCCAACTCCATCGCAGGCACCGCATAGGCGGGCTGCTCCGCGCTGAGCTTGACACGAATCTCGCCGTTGGGTCCCTGTTTCAACAGGTCCACCACCTCTGCGGCCATCACCGATGGCGACATGGCGTTGAACCCACCGGCCTTCAGAGCATCGGGGACGATGGCCGTGTCTACGCCGCCCGGGCAGATGCAGTTGATCCGCACGCCACCGCCTTCGTTGGCCGCGGCCACCGAACGCACCAACCCAATCACCGCGTGCTTGGTGGTCCCGTACAACGGGTCGAAGGGCAACGGTCCGAGACCCGCAATGGAAGCGGTGGCCGTAATGGCGCCGCCTTTGTCACGCATGCGCGGCAACAGCGCCTTGAGCCCATTAAATACACCATCCAGATTCACGCCGATGATGCGCCGATACTGATCCAGGGAAACCTCTTCCAACGGAAGAAATGTCTCGCTGGCACCTACGGTCATCACCCCGGCATTCAGATGCGCATAGTCGGGCACGCCGAGCCGTTCAACACAGGTCGCGATGGCGCGCTCGAAACTGTCGTAATCCGACACGTCGCAACGAATGAATTCACCGCCCACTTCCGCCGCCACTTCGGCGCCTCCCGCCTCGTTGACGTCCATCACCGCGACCCGGACGCCGGCGGCGGCCAGCTGTCTGGCCACCTCCGCGCCGATTCCCGAAGCGGCGCCGGTGACCAAAGCAATTTCATCTGGCATAGCAATTCCTCT
The DNA here is from genome assembly GCA_046582225.1 of Pseudomonadales bacterium. Lineage (GTDB taxonomy): Bacteria > Pseudomonadota > Gammaproteobacteria > Pseudomonadales > Azotimanducaceae > JAYGEV01. The sequence continues at coordinate 279 of JAYGEV010000408.1, read as the reverse complement.
ACTGGTACGTGCGGCTCATAACAAGTCGCCGGTTGCGATGGTGCCCCAATGCGAAGCCATGGTCCAGGCAGCCGCGCTACGACGGGCTCGGTTTCGGATTAAGAGATTCGGCGTCGGAGACGCCTCCTACGTTCGTCCTGGTTGATCGGCTCGGCGTGTTTGGGTTACTACTGGCAACCCAGAATTACGATAGGTCATCGAGGCTAACGATGGGTATGGATCATCAGATTTCGATTAACGAGGAGGTGCTCGACATCTCCGAAGATGCGCCGCGCCTTT
>JAYGEV010000343.1:0-5973 GCA_046582225.1 Pseudomonadales bacterium | reverse complement strand
AAATAAACCCTTTGTTTATATGGGTTTCAGACTATCAAACTATTGATTGGGAATAACCATCCGAACAAAAAGGCGGGCGAGACGAACGACGCTAGTTCGTTGGACTTAGATAGCTCGACGAACCACGACAGGTGGATGCGCCAGGCGCTCGCTCAAGCCGAAGAGGCGGCCCAGGTTGGCGAAGTGCCGGTTGGTGCGGTCGTGGTGATTGGCGCTGAGATCGTCGGGCGCGGTTTCAATCGGCCGGTCAGTAGTTCCGATCCAACGGCTCATGCGGAAATTGTCGCGCTGCGCGACGCAGCACAACGGCTGGGCAACTATCGATTGCCGGGTTCTACGCTTTACGCCACCGTTGAGCCCTGCACCATGTGCGCGGGCGCGCTGGTTCACGCCAGGGTGGCATCCCTGGTGTTCGGCGCGCCGGAGCCGCGATCCGGGGCGGTGAGGAGCACTGCCAAGGTACTAGAAAATTCGGCTTTGAATCATCGGGTCGAAGTTGTGTCGGGAGTGTTGGCTGCACAATGCGCAGATCAGTTGCAACGGTTTTTCGAGGCAAGGCGATAGAAATTGATGACGTTTGTCATCGCGACACTGGGGAGCGGAAAGTAGAGCTATGACTGAACTACTGGTGATCCAGGGGCCGCCGGCAAGATCCGAGTTTCGAATTCGCAAGCTCAAAGCGCAGCTCGGAATAGAAGCTTCGACCGGCGGCGCGCTTTATGCGCAGTTCGTGCATCTTCTGGCTCTATCCGAGCCCCTGGTGGATGATGAGCGCGACCGGGTCGACCGGCTGCTTCGTTACGGTCCCGAAACCAACCTGCCTCGGCTTGAAGGAGAACTGGTAGCCACCATCGTGCCGCGTCGCGGCAGCATTTCACCGTGGTCGAGCAAGGCCACCGATATTTTTCAGATCTGTGGCCTCACGCCGGTGATCCGCGTAGAGCGGGGTGTTCGCTGGTTCATGGATGCAGGGGCGCAGGGTACCGCTCGACTCGAGATGCTGTTTGATCGGATGACGGAACGGTTGATTGCCGACGACGAGCTGGAATCGGTATTCACCGAGCTCACGCCCCAGCCACTGTCCGTGATAGCGCTGCATCGAGATGGCCTGAGCGCGCTGGACCGAGCCAACAGGGAGTTGGGGCTGGCACTGTCTGAGGACGAAATCGAGTATTTGGCCGGCGCCTACCGCGAGTTGCAGCGCGACCCGACGGATGTTGAGCTCATGATGTTCGCCCAGGCGAACTCCGAGCACTGCCGGCACAAGATATTCAACGCTTCCTGGGAAATCGACGGCCAGGCTGAACGGCTGTCTCTGTTCGCGATGATCCGTAACACCTACAACCAGACCAACGGTGAGGGAATCCTGAGCGCCTACTCGGACAATGCCGCGGTGATTAGCGGGCACCGAACGGACCGGTTTGTGGCGGACCCGCGAACGTTGGTTTATGGCTATCAGGTCGACTATGCCCATGTGGTGATGAAGGTGGAAACCCACAATCACCCTACTGCGATCGCGCCGTATCCAGGAGCTGCGACGGGCTCGGGCGGGGAAATTCGCGATGAAGGGGCTGTTGGTCGGGGTTCCAAGCCCAAAGCCGGATTGACCGGCTTCTCTACCTCGCATCTGAACATTCCGGGTTACCCGCAGCCGTGGGAACTCGAAACCGGCAAGCCGGCACACATGGTCAACGCGTTGCAGATCATGCTCGAAGGCCCCGTCGGAGCGGCGGCATTCAACAACGAATATGGTCGGCCAGCGCTGGCTGGTTACTTTCGTACCTTCGAACAGACGGTCGCCGGTGACCAGAATCGAGTGCGCGGGTATCACAAACCGGTAATGATCGCCGGCGGTGTCGGGAGCATTCGCGCCGAGCATATTCAGGCGGCTGAGGTTCCGTCGGGCGCTGCGCTGATCGTGCTTGGTGGGCCCGCCATGCTGATCGGTCTGGGTGGCGGTGCGGCGTCGAGCATGGGTTCCGGGGAGAGCTCTTCGGATCTGGATTTCGCCTCGGTACAGCGCGACAACGCGGAGATGGAGAGGCGTTGTCAGGAGGTCATTGACCGCTGCTGTGCGCTGGGCGACGAGAATCCTATCCTGCTTATTCATGATGTGGGCGCAGGTGGGTTGTCCAACGCGTTGCCCGAGCTGGTGAACGACGCCGGTGTGGGTGGGCGATTCAGGCTGCGCGACATTCCGAATGCCGATCCCGGCATGACGCCGCTGGAGATCTGGTGCAACGAAGCCCAGGAGCGCTACGTACTCGCCATCGCGCCTGACCAGGTACCCGGATTCACCGAGATTTGCGCCAGGGAACGCTGCCCGTTCGCAGTGGTGGGCGAAGCAACCACGAGCGCCGAGCTGAAGCTGGAAGACTCCCAGTTCGCGAATGCGCCGGTCGATCTTCCGCTGCCAGTCCTGTTTGGCAAGCCGCCAAAGATGAAGCGCAGCTTCCGGCGAGCCACGCTTGGGACAGCGCCCTTCGACACTCGGGGCATCGATCTCGCGGACGCGATCGGCCGGGTGCTGCGGCTTCCTTGTGTCGCAAGCAAGCAGTTTCTGATCACCATCGGTGACCGCAGCATCACCGGCCTGGTCGCCCGTGAGCAGCTGGTTGGCCCCTGGCAGGTTCCGGTCGCCGACGTGGCGGTAACATTTTCCGGCTACCGTACCTATGCTGGCGAAGCCTTTGCGATGGGCGAGCGTTCACCGGTGGCCCTGATTAATCCCGCAGCCTCCGCGCGCATGGCGGTTGCGGAATCTTTGACCAATCTGTGTGCCGCGTCGGTCGCGAACCTTCGCAGCGTAGTGCTTTCGGCCAACTGGATGGCCGCAGCGGGTATCGACATCGAAGAGCAGGCGTTGTTCGATGCTGTGTGGGCGATCGGCATGGAGTTGTGTCCGGCGTTAGGAATAGCGATACCTGTGGGCAAGGATAGTCTGTCGATGCGAACACGCTGGGCGGACCGGGATGTAACATCTCCACTCACGCTGATTGTTTCCGCGTTTGCGACGGTAAATGATGTTCGCCGTACATTGACCCCGGAGCTCAAAGGTCGAGCGAATACGCGCCTGATCCTGGTTGATATTGCTTCCGGCAAGAAGCGCCTTGGCGCCAGCGCGCTGGCCCAATGTTATGGGGACCTCGGGAACGAGGCTCCAGACGTCGACGATCCAGCGCTCCTCGCGAGCTTTTTTTCAGGCGTTCAGCAGCTCAACGCCGCGGGCGTGTTGCTGGCTTACCATGATCGCTCCGATGGCGGGCTGCTCGCATGCGTATTGGAGATGGCTTTTGCCGGTCGTTGTGGGCTGGATCTCGTTGTCAACCCTGCCGATGTGTTGGGTGATCTGTTTTCGGAAGAACTCGGCGCGGTCGTGCAGGTGGCTTCCGAAGATGTCGCCACCGTCCAGGCCTCGCTGCCGGGCATTACCTGTATCGACATTGGCGCGCCACGCGAAGATGAAGAGATACGTATTAGCTGCGGCGACGAGGTTGTCTATCGCTCCGACCGCGGGGCCATGCAGACGTTGTGGTCACAGACGAGCTATCAGATGCAAAAGCTGCGTGACAATCCCGATTGTGCTGCCGAGGAACATGCCAGCATAACGCTTGCTGATCCTGGGTTTTCAAGCAGGACGACCTACGCAGTGGATGAAGACGTCTGCTCTGCACTTGTCTCACGGGCGGGTTCTGCCCGGCCGACAATAGCGGTGCTGCGTGAGCAGGGCGTTAACGGACAGATCGAAATGGCGGCCGCGTTCGAGCGAGCTGGTTTTCAGCCTATCGACGTTCACATGAGCGATCTTCTGGAAGGCAGAGTCAGCCTGCTGGACTTCCCCTGCCTTGTCGCTTGCGGAGGATTCTCATACGGAGATGTGTTGGGTGGTGGCGGTGGCTGGGCCAAAAGCGTGCTCTACCATCAACGTGTGCGAGACGAGTTTGCAGCGTTCTTTGAAAGTGATCGGCTCGCGCTCGGTGTCTGCAACGGTTGTCAAATGATGTCCGCGCTCAAAGACATAATCCCTGGCGCGGAGTACTGGCCCAGGTTCGTGCGCAACAGATCCGAGCAGTTCGAAGGACGCACGGTTCTAGTCCAGATAAACCCGAGCGATTCTCCGTGGTTGAGTGACATGTCCGGGAGCGTGGTGCCTGTTGTGGTGGCGCACGGTGAGGGACGAGCAGAGTTCTCCGGTGGGGCAGAGGAGGCTGAGTTCTGGAATGCTGCTGGCGACCAGGTTTGCCTGCAGTATGTCGACAATCAACACGAGATTACCGAGCGCTATCCGGCCAACCCCAACGGAGCCGTACGCGGGCTTGCAGGGCTGACCGCCAATCAAGGCAGAGTGATGGTGATGATGCCCCATCCGGAGCGGGTGTTTCGTGCCTATCAGAATTCATGGCGCGATCAGTCATGGGAGCAGGACGGTCCGTGGATGCGCCTGTTTAGAAACGCGAGAATTGCGCTTGCCTGAGAGCCCCGATTAGGGAGAACGCGGGCTACCGGAGGGGGCGACGATCCTTCGAGACGATGATGTCGCCGGTATGCACGGTAAAGCGATTGTCGATTCGATCCCGAAAGTAGTGGCGCAACGTGTCACCGACCACCGGAAAGGCCAAATTCGCCCACGGCACGTCTTCCTCACGAAATAATGCGACTTGCTCGGTTTCCGGACCTGCGGAGAACGACCCGTCGATGAGTTGGGCTTTGTAGAAAAGATAAATCTGCGAAATATGCGGCAGGCTGAATACGGTATACAGCTCGTCGATGGTGACTCGGGCGCAGGCTTCCTCCCAGGTTTCTCTGGCGGCGCCAGCCTGAGCAGTTTCCCCGTTCTCCAGGAATCCGGCGGGCAGGGTCCAGAACCCGCTGCGCGGATTGATCGAGCGTTTGCACAATAGAACCTGGTCTTCCCAAATTGTAAGACAGCCCGTGATTATCCGTGGATTCTGATAGTAGATGGTGTCGCAGTACTCGCACACGAACCGCTCGCGGTTGTCGCCGGCCGGCACCCGAAGGACGACCTTATTGCCGCATTTGCTGCAGAATTTCATGCGCGCGAGTATAGCGCGCACGCTTACAGCACGAGCGCGTTTGCCCAATGGGCGGTCAGGTTGGCGGGAACTGTATTACTGTCGCCGACGAGGTTTGTGCGGGCTGTTGGTGGTCCTCCTCCAGGGTCACCATCGAACGATGCAGATCTGCCAGCGATCGACACATCATCTCCGAAATTCGAATGGCCGCCGCCAGCGGGGAGCGGGCACGGCGCCGCTCCATGTCCACTCGAAACTGCAATCCATGCAGGCGGCGCCTGGTGTTGTCGCTGATAGCCGAAGCGATCACTGCTCCGGTCAGCGAACGTCGCAATGTCTCGAGCCCTTCTGGATCGTTGCGAGCCATATCTAGGAGTATGTCGAAGTCGGGTAACCGGGTGTTCATTGCGATCCTGTTCGCTATTTGTCGTTGTCTAAATCGCAGCGCGTAGTGTGGAAACGTTTGTAGATCCTTCCCCTTGCCCTACTATGCCGAAAACGCTGCGCGCGTTGCTAGCGGGTAGGTGTAAGGGTTTTGTGAACGCGGATGGAAGCGAACCTGGGCTAAGACTTGGAGGGAGTCAGCGGATGTTCTTTCAGATAGGCGACCGGCGCGTCATCGCCGAAGGCGAACACTTCGTCGCACCGGGGGCAATGATTACTGGATCGGTGCTGCTCAAGCACAACGTTAACGTGTGGTTCAACGCGGTAATTCGTGGCGACGTTGAACCCATTACCGTGGGTGCTTACACCAACGTTCAGGATTGCGCCGTCCTGCACACCGACCCGGGACATCCGCTTCTTATCGGTGACTTCGTTACCGTAGGGCATAAAGTAACCCTGCATGGGTGTGAGATCGGTGAAAACTCGTTGATTGGTATTAACGCTGTGGTACTCAGTGGCGCAAAGATCGGCAGGAACTGTCTTATCGGTGCAAACG
>JAYGEV010000276.1:0-13742 GCA_046582225.1 Pseudomonadales bacterium | reverse complement strand
TTTCTTTTTCTTTCGGGGACCAAGGACCATCACCACCTGTCGTCCCTCGAACTTTGGCGCGGCTTCCACCACCCCATATTCGTCCAGGTCGGTCTCGATACGCGCCAGGAGTTCCATACCGATTTCCGGATGGACAACCTCACGACCTCGAAACCTCAACGACACTTTGGCCTTGTCTCCGTCTTCCAGGAAGCGAATCAGGTTGCGTAGTTTGACCTGATAATCGCCCTGCTCGGTGCCTGGACGAAACTTCATCTCCTTCACCTGGATTTGCTTTTGCTTCTTTTTCTGAGCTGCTTTTGTCTTTTTCAGCTCAAAAAGATGCTTGCCGTAATCCATTACCTTGACGACCGGCGGCTCGGCTTCGGGTGCAATCAGCACCAGATCTAAACCCGATCGTTTGGCTTCGTCTAAAGCTTCGTCTCTGGAAACAACACCGACCTGACCTCCGTCGGCGTCAATCAATCTCACGCTCTGAGCCAGGATCTCCTCATTTAGCAGGGACCGCTCGACACGCTTCGCACCACCTCTTTTAATAGGCGTTCTCCAAAAATGTTAATCAGTTGCGCAAACGCAACGGGCCAAGCGCCACCCTCCTCTGCAGGGATTGCTCGACCCTTCACGCTTCGTCCGACCACTCCTATGCAGCCGGACGCGGATTCTACTGCTTATGCCTTTGCCGGCACAACCCCGTCCCACGGCTAACCATTCGGCACAAAAGGGTAAAACGCGCTCTTCGCAGCCGGCAGGATTCTTGTATGATACGCGGCGGCCCGGCAATCGGGCCACGGACAACATCATCGAAGTACAGGCGCGTAGCTCAGTTGGTTAGAGCGCTACCTTGACATGGTAGAGGTCGTTGGTTCGATTCCAATCGCGCCTACCAATAAAATCAATGGGTTGCAGCATCCATGTATCTCCGAAACAAGTTGTGGGGTGCGAATGGAGTGCAATGCACACCAGGGAAACCGCCTACGTCGTTGTTCCCGGATGGCGCCGCCAAGAAGTGGAGTCGTTCCATCCGATCATCTTCAAGTTCCGCTGAGAAGGCTTCGTTCGTGTTCGAAAGGGCGAGTACATATCGAAGCAGCCGCAACTGGCTATATCTGCTGAAACGATTTCGATCACCGAAGCCTGCGAGCATTGGAACGTTGAAGCATGCTACGTGGACGATCTGGACAGTCTGATTCAACCCCTAACTGGGGAAGTGATCGGAACGATCGCTAGCGTCCGCGGTCAGCCGTTCGCTGCATGATGCCCTGCTCCAACGCGGCAAGCAGGCCCTGGAACGAAGCTTGAAGCGCGTCCACATCCCGGCGCGTTAACTCATAGATTGCGCAGGGCGTCAGTGCTCGATAGGTCGCTTCGCAGGGTTCGCCTCTCAAGAAGCCGCCCTCACCAACAACATCACCAGCGCCAAGCATCGCAATTTCAACCTCATCACCCTGTTCGGTTCTGAGCACCCTGACTTTTCCGCGAGCGATGAGGTAGAGCGAGTCGTCGCGATTGCCCTGCTGAATCAGATCCTGACGCGCCGGCACCGTGCGTTGCTTCAGACAAGCGAGAATGCTCGAAACTTCCTGTTCAGGCAGGTCATCGAAAATCGGAACCGTGCCCAGCAGCTCGCTAGGATCCAACGTCAACTGGGTCGTGTCGTAGCCGCGCAGTGTACGGATGTCTGCGTCGAGTTCCTCCAGCAGCGACGCTGCGACGCTGTTGGGGATAGCACCGCTACGGCGCTGGCGGACGATAAAGTCTCGTTGACTGTGCAGCATCATGCGCTCGGCGAGTCTTTGCTGACTGGCATCGTAAAACTCGGGGAACTGTTCGGCGACGGTGTCGAGCTTCTTACGCGCTCCCTGGGCCCATCGATTGAAACAGGCGTGCAGTTCGCGGACCACGCTGCTGTGCGTGTGACTTTGTTGAGACAAGTCGTCGATGCTTGCCAGCACCCTAACGCAGCCATGATATCCGGCCCAGGCGTACTCATAATCCTGAGCCGTAGAATGACTGCGAATAGATTCCGCATAGGCGTCAAAGATTCCCAGCCGTTGTACCAGACGCATCCACGAATTGCGCCACCAGCGTCCCCATTTGGATCGTGGTGGAACTCGGGGAAGCTTGCCCTGGTAGCGCAGACTGTCACCCTCGACATTCAGGGCGTACACCAGATTGCGATACGTCCGTTCCGACAAATGGCCGCGACCGAGCTTCTCGTGATAAAACGCCTTCTGCACAGAAAAGCATTTCAACAGCAGCAGGTTATACTCCTGGGTGTCATCCAGTTCCTGCTTCCGCTGCTTATCAAAATGTTCTTCGGCATCGTCGATGGTCAGTTGATACTGGGTGCGCAGGCGGGTGGCCGCGAGGGCGGAAAATTCCACTTCCTGCTGGAGTTCCGGCAAACCTTCCAATGCGCTTCGCCCGGACCCCAGTCGCGCCTCGGCTTCCGCCATCCGATCAGCAAGGGGCCGGTGATGCAGGCCCAGCGATTTGATCAGCCTTTCTATGGTCAGACCGGGCACGATCAACGTGAACAACACCGCACCAATCACCAGCACCACGAAGGTGTCTGCGTATCTAAAGTCGCCGAGGCTCAGTGCAATGGCTAGTGCGATCGCACCGCGAAGGCCGCCCCAGTACATTACCGCCTGAAATTTTCGGTTGATCACATCGGCCCCGGGCAGCCGACCTGCCAGAGGAACCAGCGTAAACACCACCAATGCCCTGGCCAGCAACATCGCAAGTATCACCCAGATCAACATGTGCCACGACGCAGCAACCGCGCCCAGGTCAACCTGCAAGCCGACCAACAGAAAGATCAACGCGTTGGCGACGTAGGCGAGGTACTCCCAGAAGTTCTCCAGGTATTCGCTGACCGAGTGTGAAATCTTAGCGCGCCCCCAGCCGCCGATGGTCAAGGCCGCGGCAACGGTTGCCATGACGCCGCTGACATGTAACCCGTGTTCCGCAACCAGAAACGCGAAGTAGGCCAGAAAGGTTGTCAGAGAAATCTCAATCAGCGGATCGCCTTCAACCCGGCCCAGAACAAACCCAACCGCAACGGCAAGTGCCCAGCCAACGACGGCACCGCCGAAAAATACGACCGCGAAATCACCAACGCCGCTGATGATGGTCTGGGTCGACACGTATCCGGCCACCGCGATCGCCAGCAGAATCTGGGACGCGACGATGGCGGTCGCGTCATTGAAAAGACTCTCGCCCTCCACCAGAACGGTCAGCCTCCTCGGCGCACCCAGCTGCTTGAACAATGAGATTACCGCCACCGGGTCCGTCGCACTGAGGATGGCGCCGAGCACCAGAGCGGCGGCGAAATCGATCGGCGTGAAAAACGCGACAACGGCACCGATGATGGCGGTGGAAATCAACAATCCTGGAATAGCCAGGATCAACACTGGCAGCAGATTGCGCCGCAGTTCGCGCGCGTCCAGGTGCAGCGACGATTCAAAAATCAAGGTGGGTAGAAACACGAACAGGATGACATCCGGTGAGATTTGAAAATTCACCAAGGGTGACAACAGCCAGGGGTTCCACTTGGCCAGTTCGGCCAAACCGATACCGACGATCACCAACATCACCGTAAACGGCAGACGCAGCCGTTTGCTCAGCGCCAGCACCGCGGCTGCCACCAGCAACAGTGTGGTCACAGCACTCACCAGGTCGATGACAGTGCTCGTGTGCTCCATCTCTACATCTCACCAAATGCAGTCAGCCTCGGACGATACTACGGACAACGCACCGATTTCGCGAATCCGGCACCGATTCGTCGAGCGCGCTCCTCGCTGAAAGCAACCGGGCTCGAGATAAGGGGTGAGGAGCGGTCCGAATTCATGTAAATGTATCGACTCCTCTACCCAGGGCGATGGTCATGAACGTTGAATTCCACTTTGATTTCGGCAGCCCCAACGCCTACCTGTGCCACCTGGTCATTCCCGAAATCGAACAACGCACCGGCATCAAGTTCGCCTACTTTCCGATTCTGCTCGGCGGGGTGTTTAAGGCAACCAACAACGTCTCGCCCGCTGTGTCGCTACAAGGCATCAAAAACAAACCCGAATATCAGGCGCTGGAAACCCGACGTTTCGTCGCAGCTCACCGCATCCCCAACTATGAGCGCAACCCACATTTCCCGGTCAACACCCTGCAACTGATGCGTGGCGCGATCTTCGCGCAGGGAACCGATTACTTCGAAAAGTACGTCGATGAGATGTACCGACACATGTGGGCAGAACCAAAGAAAATGGACGACGCGGAGGTTATCGAAGCAGCATTGGCGGAATCCGGACTGCCCGTGAGCGATCTCATCGCAGGTATCCAGAATCCTTCAGTCAAACAACAACTGATCGCGAATACCGAGTCTGCCGTCTCCCGCGGCGTATTCGGCTCGCCAAGTTTCTTCGTCGATGGTGAACTCTACTTCGGCAAAGATCGGCTGCGCGATGTCGAAGAAGCAGTTTTAGGGGGATAGCAGTCGCTTCTGGCGAATGTCCTGGATCTGATCCCTGACCCCGGCGGCCTCTTCGAACTCCAGATTTTTCGCATGCTCGAACATCCGGTTCTCCAGTTGCGTCATGAGTTTGCCGAGCGTCTTGGGATCCTCGGGAATATCGATGGCTGCTTGACCCCGTCGCGATCTTGCCGATCCTTTGCCCCTGGCCGCACCCGGCGATGTGCGAGCGCCTTCCATCACGTCGGCGACGTGTTTTTGTATCGAGCGTGGAGTGATGCCGTGCTCCTCGTTGAACGCAACCTGCTTTGCGCGCCGTCTGTCGGTCTCAGCCAGAGCCCGCTGCATGGAGCCGGTGTGCTGATCCGCATACAGTATCGCCCGGCCGTTTATGTGGCGGGCGGCCCGCCCGATAGTCTGGATCAGCGATCGCTCCGAGCGCAGGAAGCCTTCTTTGTCGGCATCCAGAATGGCCACCAGCGATACTTCAGGCAGGTCGAGACCTTCGCGGAGCAGGTTGATTCCGACCAGCACGTCGAACTCCCCAAGACGCAAATCACGAATGATCTCCATCCGCTCAACGGTGTCTATGTCTGAGTGAAGGTAGCGAACCCTCACCCCGTGTTCGTCAAGATAATCGGTCAGATCCTCGGCCATGCGTTTCGTGAGCGTGGTGACGAGAACCCGCTCGCCTTGTTCGACCGTCGCGTGAATTTCGCTGAGCAGGTCGTCGACCTGGGTAGAAGCGGGGCGAATAATGACCGCAGGGTCCACCAGGCCCGTTGGTCGAACCACCTGCTCGACAACCGCTCCCGCGCGCTCTTCCTCATAAGGACCAGGGGTTGCCGAGGTAAAGATAATTTGCGGGCTCAGGCCTTCCCATTCATCAAAACGCAACGGGCGATTGTCCAGCGCAGATGGCAGCCGGAACCCAAACTCGACCAGCGTTTCCTTGCGTGACCGGTCACCCTTGTACATGCCACCGAGTTGCGGCACGGTCACGTGTCTCTCGTCAATGATCAGCAGCGCATCGCTCGCCAGATAGTCGAACAACGTCGGCGGCGCTTCTCCTGCTTCACGGCCGGACAGGTAGCGCGAGTAGTTTTCGATGCCGCTGCAAAATCCCAACTCTCGGATCATCTCCAGATCGAATCTCGTGCGCTGCTCGAGCCGTTGAGCTTCCACCAGCTTGTTATGCTTTTGCAGGTACTTCAGCCGCTCCTGCAGTTCGTCCTTGATATCGTCCAGCACGCCGAGGATTCTGTCACGCGGGGTGACGTAGTGAGTCTTCGGGAACACCGTGTACCGCGGCACACGTTTGATGATTTCACCCGTCAGCGGATCGAACACCGACAGGTTGTCTATCTCGTCGTCGAACAACTCCACCCGCACCGCTTCTTTTTCCGACTCCGCCGGAAAAATGTCCACGACATCGCCACGCACGCGGTAGCTGCCACGCTGAAAGACCATGTCATTGCGCGTGTATTGCAGCTCCGCCAATCGACGAAGGAGATAGCGTTGATCGACCCGATCACCACGATCCAGGTGCAGAACCATCTGCAGATACGATTGCGGATCACCGAGTCCGTAGATCGCGGAAACCGAAGCCACGATGATGGTGTCGCGACGCTCGAGCAGCGCCTTGGTAGCCGATAGCCGCATCTGCTCAATGTGTGCGTTGATCGACGAATCCTTCTCGATGTAGGTATCTGAAGAAGGCAGGTAGGCTTCAGGCTGGTAGTAGTCGTAATAGGATACGAAGTACTCGACCGCGTTGTGCGGGAAGAACTCGCGAAACTCGCCGTACAGTTGTGCGGCGAGCGTTTTGTTGGGTGCCAGGATAATGGTCGGACGCTGAAGCGCCTGGACAACGTTAGCGATGGTGAACGTCTTGCCTGAACCGGTCACGCCGAGCAACGTCTGGTGGCTCAGCCCGGCTTGAACTCCGTCGATAAGCTCAGCGATCGCGGCTGGCTGGTCACCCGCAGGCTCGTAGTCGGCGACAACCTGGAATTCTGTGACGGATTGCACCACGAGCAACTCCACACTGGCGGGCTGAGCATTCTAATGGGTTTTCGTTGCAAGGTCAGGCGGCGACCGTGCGTAGAACGCATGCAGACGGACAATCTGCAGATTTTTTATCCGCCTTCTTTATCCGGCTCGGGCTCGGCATCCGCATTCGCGTCACCGTCTGGCTCAGCTTGTGCGTCCGCCTCTTCCGCCGCGGGTTCTTGATCCTCGGCGGGCGCTTCCTCCGCCGCAGGCGCTTCCTCCGCCTCTTGTTCCGCCGCTGGCGCAGGCGCCGGAGCAGCAGCTTCGATCAGCTTGTGCTCAAGGAGAATCGCGATCTTGGCATCGCCGTTCACCCACGCCTTGTCAGCGTCCTTGATGGCGTAGCGCTCGTCTCGGCGCTGAAATATCGTGTACTCGTCGGTCTTCAAAACGACTTTCACAGGTCACTCCCGGTCGCGGAAAGCCGCGCACTGTAAGGCATTTTTCTGCCAAAATCACGCGAAGGAGTGCGCGCCATGCCCAACGCAAACATATGTTTATTACCAACTCATCCTCCCCAAACGTGCGGATTTGAGTAGAATTCCGCTCCTTTTCCGTATTGCGCGAACCGAAAGGCTCGTGGTGAGCAGGCCATGCTTCAAGAACAATCCAGTTACGTCATCAGATTTGCCGGTGATTCCGGCGATGGAATCCAGCTTCAAGGCCAACAGTTCACGACTGCTTCGGCACTGGCCGGCCACGACCTTGCGACGATGCCCGATTTTCCGGCTGAAATTCGAGCACCGGCGGGCACCCGCTTCGGCGTCTCCGCATTCCAGATTCAATTCGGCGGAGAACGGATAACCACACCCGGGGACGCGCCCGACGTGCTCATTGCCTTCAATCCCGCCGCACTGGTCGTCAGTCTTTCTCATCTGACGCCAGGCGCATTGATCGTCGTGGACGAGCACGCATTCACCGAGCATCGTCTCAAGCGCGCTGATCTCGCCTCAAACCCACTTGAAGACGGCACCCTGAAAGACTTCGAACTTATCCGGGTAGACATATCGAACCTTACCCATGAGGCAGTCGACCATATCGGACTGGGCGCCAAGGACTCACTGCGCTGCAAGAACTTCTGGGCATTGGGGCTCATGTTGTGGATGTTCGATCAAAAACGCGACGCGACGGCCAGCTGGATCGAATCCAAGTTCGGCCGTAACGAAGCGGTCAAGAGTGCCAACCTGGCAGCGCTGAACGCGGGTCACGCGTTCGGCGAGACCGCGGAGCTGGGCCCGGCGCTGAAGCAGTACCCGACTCCGGAAGCACCCCTGGAGTCCGCCGAGTATCGGACCATTACAGGTGGCGAGGCCCTGGCCCTGGGTCTGGTGGCCGCGGGCGAACTGGCCGACACGGAACTCATGTTCTGCTCATACCCGATCACGCCGGCTTCTTCACTGTTGCACCACCTGACCGGCCTTGAAGACGCTGGCGTATCGACCTTCCAGGCCGAGGACGAGATTGCCGCGATCTGCTCAGCCATCGGTGCATCCTATGCCGGCAAGCTCGGCGTCACCTCGAGCTCCGGACCCGGGATATCTCTGAAAACCGAAGCCATGGGACTGGCCGTTGCGACAGAATTACCCCTGGTCATCGTGAACTCTCAACGTGCCGGGCCTTCTACCGGCATGCCGACCAAAACCGAGCAGTCCGACCTCTACCAGGCGGTTTACGGGCGCAACGCCGACACCCCCCTACCGGTCATCGCGGCGCGCTCACCCGCGGACTGTTTTGATGTCGCCATCGAAGCCGTGCGCATCGCGCTGCGGCACATGACGCCCGTGATCCTGTTGACCGATGGATACATTGCGAACGCTTCGGAACTGTGGCCGCTACCAGATTTCGAGCGATACGAGCCCATTGCGACCCACAAGCCGGATCCGAGCACGGATCCCAAGCGCACCGTTTTCAGCCGCGATCCGAAAACCGAAGCGCGTATGTGGGCAACGCCAGGCGACCCCAGGTTCGTGCATCGAATCGGCGGCATCGAAAAAGACATTCACACCGGCAACATTTCCTACGAGGCGCAGAACCATCAGGAGATGACCAACATGCGGGAAGCCAAGGTTGCCAGCGTCGCGAATTTCATCCCCGATCAGGTCGTCGACTCCGGGACCCATGCCGGGCTTACCGTGGTCGGTTGGGGTTCCACTTACGGCACCATCTATCAGGCCGTTAAGGAATGTGTACAGGAGGGCCTGGCGGTGGGGCACATTCATCTACGGCACATTAATCCGCTGCCACACAATCTCGGATCGCTGCTGCGCCAGTACGATACCGTTCTCGTTCCGGAGCTGAACAACGGTCAACTGGCGACCCTGCTGCGAGACAAGCTGCTGCTCCCTCTCGAGCAGCTCAATCAGGTGAACGGCCAGCCGCTGGCCATTCACGACGTCAAACGGGCTATCGCCAGACTGGCACCCAAACGCATGAAGCAGGCAGGTTAATCATGGCCGTACTCACCTTTAAGGATTTCGCGACCGATCAGGAAGTTCGCTGGTGCCCGGGCTGCGGCGACTACTCCATTCTGAAAGCCGTGCAGCGCGCCCTGGCTGATGCCGGCGCTGCACCGGAAAAGACCGTGTTCGTGTCTGGTATCGGATGCTCATCGCGACTCCCATATCATGTGGAAACCTATGGGTTCCACACCATCCACGGCAGGGCGCCAGCCATCGCCACCGGCGTCAAGCTTGCCAATCCGGAGCTGGATGTCTGGGTCGTGACCGGCGACGGCGACGGTCTTTCCATTGGCGGAAACCACCTGCTGCACGCGCTGCGGCGCAACGTCGACCTGAACATCCTGATGTTCAACAACGAAATTTACGGACTGACAAAGGGCCAGTACTCGCCGACCTCGCGAATCGGCACCTCGAGCCCATCGAGCCCGGGAGGGTCGGTGGACAGCCCGATCAAACCAGGCCTCTTTGCGCTTGGCGCCGGCGCAACGTTCATCGCCCGGGCGGTGGACGTGGATCAGAAAGGGCTGCCGTCGCTGCTGAACGCCGCTCAGGAACATAGCGGCACCGCTTTTGTCGAGATTCTGCAGAACTGCATCGTATACAACAAAGACGTCTTCGAAGACGTGGTGAACAAGAAGGGTGCAGCAGAAACACAAATCCAGATCGAACACGGTAAGCCCCTCATCTACGGGAAGGAACGCGACAAGGGACTGAAGCTCAATCCAGCAACCCTGCAGCTCGAATCGGTAGCTCTGAACGATAAGGGGGTAAAGGAATCAGACCTGATGGTTCACGACCAGACCAATCCGACTCTGGGGCAGATGCTGCTCACGCTGGAGTCACCGCGTCCCGTTGCAATGGGCATCATCCACCGCCGGGAAGAGCCGGCATTTCAGACGAGCTACTGGGCGAAAAAGCCCACCGACCGGCGCGCCCGAGTGGTCGACCTGTTGCGCCGCGGCAACGTCCTCGACCACCGCTGGGCACTTCGCGGACCCCTATAACCGCCTCGACCTCTGCGAACCAGCGCACATTTCGTTACCTGAGGTAACGAAACTCTGGACTTATCCCCACAAATCACTAGAATGCCCCTACCAAATTGGTCAGACCACTCTGGTCCCTCCAAATATTCAGGCAGGGAGCAGGGGTAATCAGATGAGTAAAGATGGGTAAGCACATAGAAATCGCAGACAGCCTCGCGCGGGACATTCTTGTCGGTCAGTATCGGATCGGCGAGCGATTGCCCTCGGAACGGGATCTGGCTGCGCGCTTCGACGCCAACCGTGGCGCAGTCCGCGAAGCGATGAAGAGATTGGAGCAGCTGGGAATTGCCGACATACAGCCCGGCGGCGCCCGGGTTGCGCCTCTAAAAGAAGCAAGCTTGGACGTAATCGGGCACCTTCTGGCGGTGGGCGAACTCCCGGACCGCAAGCTGGTCGATCAGATTCTCGAAGTCATCGACGCGTTGGTGCGTTTGGCGGTTGAGTCGGCGCTTGCCAACGCCAGCGATGAAGCGATCGAAGAGTTGCGCATCTATGTTACTCCTCTATTTGACCAGGACATGGCGCAAGACGTACACATGGAAGCACAGGTGGCCTTGATGGGCGCCATCATGGCGGCCAGCGATAACCTGATCTGCCAGATCATCGCGCGCAGCGTACTGCTGCAATTCGGAACACGCATGGCCGCATTACACGAATACTGGCAGATCGACACGCGGGCCCACGCTACCTACGCCCGACAGCTGGACCGGGCACTGGCCACTCGCGACCACGACGCCATTCGCACGGTGTTCGTGGCATTCGCCAGACTGTCTCATGATTCGGTCATGCGAGCTTTCGCCTCCCACGACGCCGCGCATACTCCGGCCGGCCAGACAGAGGCTGCACTATGATTCGCAAACTGTTGGTTCCCGGACTCGTTATTCTGGCTTCTGTTTTCGGCGCCGTGACGCTGATGGCCACAGCGCCCAAGCTTATCCCCAGCGCCGTCGAACCCATCGCCACGACCGTGCGAGTGATCGTGGTAGACCCGCAACCCATTCAACTCAGCGTGCACTCCCAGGGCACTGTGGTGCCAAACACCGAAAGCGAGCTGATTCCAGAAGTGTCGGGGCGCGTGGTCTGGATGTCCCCCTCCCTGGTGACTGGCGGCTATTTCCAGCAGGGTGAAGTGCTGTTGCGGCTCGAACCCGGCGACTACAAGTCGGGATTGAAACGTGCCCGCTCGAACGTGACCCGGACCCAGGCGGAATTCGAACACGCGCGCTTTGAATACCACCGCCTGAAGAGCCTGGAAAACCGACAGCTGGTGAGCCGATCACAGCTGGAGAATTCTCTGCGAGCATATCGGGTCGCCGAAGCCACGACTCAGGACGCGAAGGCCGTGTTCGAACAGGCCAATCGAGATCTTCAACGCACCGCCATTAAGGCACCATTCAATGGGTTGGTACGGCGCGAAGCAGTCGACATCGGGCAATTCGTGAGCCGCGGCTCGGCAATCGGAACCGTATATGCCAGCGATCAAGCCGAGGTGCGCTTGCCGATCGCCGATCGGCAGCTCGCGTTTCTGGACCTGCCGGTCGGTCATCGAGGCGAACTGCCGCTGGACGCGCAACCGCGGGTAATCCTGAGCGCTGAGTACGCCGGTCGAAAGCTAACCTGGGAAGGTCGGATCGTACGCACTGAATCCCAGATCGACACTGCCAGCCGGATGGTGCACGTGATCGCCCGGGTTTCCAATGCGAACCAGGAAGTCCCACTGTCCGTGGGCCTGTTTGTCAAAGCAGACATCGAGGGATTGCTTGCGCAGGATATCGTCGTTCTACCCCGGAATTCTTTGCGCAACGGCAATCGCGTACTGGTGGTCGATGACGACGACCGTCTGCGCTTTCGAACCATCGAACCGCTGCGGCTGCATCAGGACGAAGTGCTGATCAAAGGTGGCTTGGAGGCGGGTGAGCGGGTCTGCATATCACCACTGCAGACCGCTATTGAAGGCATGCCGGTTAATCCGATCACCGAAACGCCCGACACCACCGGCTGATCTCATGTACAAAGCTATCAGTTGGTTTACCAGGAACCCGGTTGCCGCGAACCTGTTGATGTTCATAATGATCGTGGGCGGGATCCTCGCGTTGTTCACGGTTCACCAGGAACAGTTTCCCAGCATGGACGTGCGGGTGGTCAACGTCTCCGTTGCCTATCTTGGTGCCGCGCCTGAGGAGGTCGAAGAAGGCGTGTGCATCCGAATCGAGGAGGCACTGGAAGGCACCGAAGGCGTCGAGAAAATCCAGACCAGCGCAAGCGAAGGGCTCTGCAGCGTGACTGCGATGCTGTATGAGGACGCCAATTCGAACGAAGCGCTTAACGAGATCAAGAGTCAGGTCGATGGCATAAATACATTTCCCATCGAAACCGAGAAACCCATCGTCTCCAAAATGACGATCACCAGCGACGTCCTGCAGATCGCCATCTTTGGCGACACCGACGAGAAAACCCTGAAGGAATATGGCAAGGAACTGCGCGATGAGCTGGCCAGCATCGACGGTGTTTCTACGGTCGCGTTGAATTACGTACGGCCCTACGAGATCTCCATCGAAGTTTCCGAGTACGATCTGCGACGTTACCGCATTACCCTGGAGCAGGTCGCTCAAATCATCCGCAACACGTCCCTGGACATGCCCGGCGGCACCATCAAGACCCAGGGTGGAGAGATCCTCCTGCGCGCCAAGGGCCAGGCCTATTGGGGTGACGAGTTTGAGAACATCGTGGTGTTGACGCACAACGACGGCAGTCAGGTGATGCTGAGCGAAATCGCCACCGTTCGCGACACGTTCGAAGAAGGCGATCTGCGGGCAAGATTCAACGGCCACCCCGCGGTCATCGTCAAAGTCTGGCGGGTGGGTAAGGAAGACGCCCTGTCCATGGCCGCGGATATCAAGGAATTTCTCTCAATATACGAACCCGGACTGCCGCCAGGGCTGAAGCTGGAAATCTGGAGCGATGCCTCTGTCGACCTCAAAGCGCGGCTGACCACTTTGCTTGGCATGGCCTTGTCCGGCCTTGGCCTGGTCGTGCTCGTGCTCGCGTTATTTCTGAAGTTTCGGCTCGCGATGTGGGTTGCCGCTGGGATCCCCATCGCGCTGTTGGGAACCATTGCGATGTTCCCCTATGCCGACATCTCGATGAGCACGATGACCGTACTGGCGTTCATTCTGGTGCTCGGAATTCTGGTCGACGACGCCATCGTTGTGGGCGAACGCGTGCACGGACACGAGCAGATGGGAAAGCCACCGGTACAAGCGGCCATCGACGGCGCCTGGGAGGTGTCGATTCCCGTCATCTTCGGCGTGCTGACCACCATGGCGGCGTTCCTACCGCTGATACTCCTCACCGGACGTATGTCCGGATTTTTCGGCGTGGTGGGATGGGTTGTCATTATCGCGCTGATATTCAGCATCATCGAATCGCAATTGATTCTGCCTTCGCATCTTGCACACCGGAATCATGCAGAAGCGTCCCACGGGTTTTCCAAGCGGTGGAATGCGATCCAAGGGCGTCTGGCAGGATCGCTGGAGAACTTCGCCAAACACCAGTACCAACCATTCCTCAAGAAGGCAATCGAGAATCGCTACATCACCGGCGCGACGGGCGTCGCGATACTCATACTAGCCATCGCTCTGATCGCCAGCGGTCGAGTCGTATTCACATTTTTCCCGTCCATCGAAGGCGACCGGGTCTACGCAACGCTGGAAATGCCCG
>JAYGEV010000265.1:0-7545 GCA_046582225.1 Pseudomonadales bacterium | reverse complement strand
ATCCAGTCGAGGAAGAATCCGAGAATGAAGGTAGCGAACAGGATGCTGATGACAATTCCGGTGGCGTCGAACGGTAGCCCCAGCAGGGCGCCTTCGATGAGTTGATCGCCGCCGAGACCACGTAATACCAGTGAAAATGCGGTCGCGCCTAGAAGTATGGCGAAGATAAACGCGGTGGTACGGGTTGTCTCGCGCAACACATCGGTTATTACGCTTCTGCCCAGCCGGCGTTTGATCCAGGCGAGAAGGAGCGCGCCTGCGGCGCCAACGCCTGCGGCTTCGGTGGGCGTCGCCAGACCGAAGAAGATGCTGCCAAGCACGGCCAGGATGAGAAAGGCCGGCGGTAGAATTGCCTTGAACAAATCCCAGATGGCAGACAGATCAATGGGCTCCTGCTGCACCGCTGGCGCCGCGTCCGGACGCAACATGCCATAGCCGAGCAGATACACGATATACAACCCGCCGAGCAAAGCCCCTGGGAAAACCGCGCCGAGGAACAGATCACCCACGCTCATGGCCATCCGATCCGCCATCATTACCAACATGATGCTGGGGGGTATCAGTATCCCGAGGGTGCCCACCGCGCAGACAGTTCCTGCCGCCAGCGCCTTGTCGTAGCCCTGGTTGAGCATCGCCGGCAAGCCGATCAGCGCCAGCAGAACTACCGATGCGCCGATGATGCCGGTCGTTGCTGCGAGCATCAGACCGATAACTGTCACGGTAATCGCAAGACCGCCACGAACGCCACCGAATAGGCGTGCGACGCTCGTCATCAACTGGTTGGCAATGCCTGATCGATCCAGCAACAGCCCCATGAAAATGAACATGGGCAGCGCGACCATCACCCAGTTTTCCATCACGTTCCAGATTCGATCGACCGCAATGGAGGTGTAGTTCCAGTCCACGCCGATGGCGATGTTGAAATCTACGTCGAGCACGATTGCGAACGCGGTGAACAACACGGCCAGCCCGCCGAGAATCCACGCTACCGGAAAGCCGGTGAAAACCAGGGCAATGAAGCTGATGAACATCATCAGCGCAAGTACTTCATTACCCGGCATGTTCGTCTCCGAACAGCAATACCCACACCCGACTCAATCGGGAGAGTACTGCCAACAGCAAGAGTAGAAACCCCATCGGCAACATGCCCTTGATGAGCCAGCGAAAGGGCAAACCGCTCGGAGCCTGGGACACCTCACCCTGCTGGAAACTGACCCATACAAAGGGCATCGCGAATATCAGCACGAGCGCAACGAAGGGCAGTAGAAACAACACGATGCCGTACAACTCCAGCCACGCCTGCGCACGTGGCGACAGACGTTCGTGCAGCACATCCACGCGGATATGGCCATCGGCCTGATAGGTAAAACCGAGGCCCAGCAGGAACCCGGTGGCGTACAGGTGCCACTGAATCTCCTCGAATTCGATGCGCCCTTCACCAAAGACGTAGCGCAACACCACGTTGGTGACGATCACTCCGAGCAACGCGAGCCATATCCACGAGACCCATTGTCCGATTCGTACCAGCCAGGAATCTGCCCAACGCGAAAAGGTGGTTTCGGGCAACACCTAAAAGTCTCGTGGCAGGTAAGCTCGGGATTTCCAGAGTGCGTAGTCGGCTCGAAAAGCCTGCTGAGATTCGAGTATCTCGCGGAAGTCAGCGTCCTTGGCCGCTTCCTCGGCGAGTACCGCTTCGCTGATCTGCTGCAGTTCACGCAGCAGTGCCTCGGGCAACGTTTCTGCGGAAACGCCGATGGCAGGGAATCCCGCGATCACCGGACCCTGCAGCGCTTCGGATCGTGCGAGGTTGCGAGTAACCCCGGCGGTGCAGACCGTTTCGAGAAGTTCCTGGTCGTTGCTGCCGATGGCGTTCCACACATCAAGGTTGATCACCATGTGTGAGGACGTGGATGGCTGATGCCAGCCCGGATAGTAGTTGTATTTGGCGATACGATTGAAGCCGAGCAGTTGATCGACCACGGGCAACGCATATTCGGTTGCATCGATGGCGCCTTTTTCCAGTGCCTGGAAGATCTCACCACCCGGTAGCATGGTTACCGAGGCGCCCGCCTGCGCGAGGACTTTTCCGCCCAGGCCGGCGAAGCGGATCTTCAGGCCCTGCATGTCCTCCAGCGAATCGATGCGATTGCGGAACCAGCCGGCGGTTTCAGGTCCGCTGATTCCACAGAACAGGATGTGTGTGTTCTGTTTGGCGTACAACGCCTCGCCAAGCTGCCTTCCTCCAGCTTCGAACCACCAGGCCGAGAACTCCCAGGGCTCCATTCCAAAAGGGACCGCCCCCAGCAGCGGTGATGCCGGGATCTTGCCCTGATCGTAACCAAGCCAGGTGTAGCCCGCTTCGACTTTGCGGTCGCGCACCGCGTCGGTGATGCTGAAGGGCGGCACGATTTCGTTGGGCTCGTAAATGTCGAGCACGATCGCTCCAGCGGATGCCGCATCGAGGGTTTCAGTGACATATACAACGTTGTCACCGAGGGCCGGTAGGTTGCTTGCAAATGCGATCGGCAGGCGCCAGTGAATGCGGTTTTCGGTCTGATTGCGGGCGTCTGGCGCGCTCGGCGCCCTGGCCCCTGGGGGCCGGAGCGCGAGGCTTCCGACCATTCCTACCGCGAAAGCAACGATCACGGCCACCAGCGCCGCCCGCTGGCTCATGCTCCTCTGACTCATCCACTCCCCTCTTAGAAATCAGATCTTGCGAGTTGGCGATGGCGATCGATTGTGGGAATACCCCGGTATAGATGCAAGGATCGTGAGGAATTAACATGGCTGTTGTGTTCGCGCGATCGTTTAGCTACCTTTACGCGTTTTTGCGTACCGAATCGGCTGCACGGTCGGTTCGAGAGAAGGGCCTAATATAAAGGGCTCGCAGGCGCCTGCTGCTGTTAGGATATACTGGGGGATTGCATGCTCATTGGGGTGCCAAAGGAAACCTGGCCGGGTGAATTGCGTGCTGCGCTTGTGCCGCAGAACGCGAAAAAACTGATAAGCGCCGGGTTCGAAGTAGCCGTCGAGTCCGGGCTGGGTATCCATGCGGGGTTCCCCGATGCCGAATACGTGGATGCAGGCGCGGCGGTGCAGACAGACCGGGCTGGCATACTCGGATCAGCCGACATCGTTTTGCGCGTTCGTAAACCTGAACTTGATGACGTTGCGTTGCTCAAGTCCGGCGCGATCCATATCAGCTTTCTCGATCCGTTCAATGAACGCGCTCTGGTAGACAGCATGGCCAGCCAGGGCATCACCGCGATCTCTATGGAAATGATTCCCCGTACGACCCGTGCCCAGAAGATGGATGCGCTGTCGTCCCAGGCAAACCTCGCCGGCTATGTCACCGTGGTGCTGGCGGCCACTCACTGCCCCAAGATCTTTCCGATGATGATGACGCCGGCGGGCACCATTGCACCCTCCCGGGTGTTCGTCATTGGCGCCGGAGTCGCAGGGCTTCAGGCCATTGCCACCGCCAAGCGGTTGGGCGCGCGGGTTGAGGCGTTCGATACCCGCCCGGTAGTCGCCGAGCAGGTCCAGTCGCTGGGTGGCAAGTTCATTGAGATCGATCTGGGTGAGGTCGGCCAGACCGAACAGGGCTACGCCAAAGAGCTCACGGCCGAACAGATCGAATTGCAGAAGCAGGGCCAGAAAAAGGTCATCAGCCAGTCTGATGTGGTCATCACCACCGCCCAGGTGTTCGGTCGGCCGGCGCCACAGATCGTGTCACGCGACATGGTCGAAGCCATGCAGCCCGGAAGTGTGGTGGTGGACATGGCGGTGGAGACCGGTGGTAACGTCGAAGGCTCGGTACTCGACGAGGTGGTCGATGTCGGCGGCGTGAAGATCATTGGCCAGGGTAATCTGCCTTCTCAGGTGGCGCGTCACGCCAGCGACATGTATTCGAACAATCTCTTCAATCTGCTCGATGACTTCTGGGACCCGGAAGAGAAGAAACTCAATCTGGATCCCGAAGACGAAATCATTCAAGGCTGCGTCATCACTCGTGATGGGGCAATCGTCAACGAAACGATCAAGAACCTGTAGGGGGCTGTAACAATGGAAGCGGTTTTTCTTGCCTTTGTGCTGATGCTCTCAATCTTTCTGGGTTTCGAGCTCATCTCCAAGGTGCCCGCCACCTTGCATACCCCGTTGATGTCCGGCGCAAATGCGATTTCCGGCATCACCCTAGTTGGTGCGCTGATGTCCGCGGGCGCGGGGGGGAGTGAGATAGCAACCCTCCTCGGCGCGATTGCAGTTACGCTGGCCACGATCAACGTGGTCGGCGGCTACATGGTGACCAATCGCATGCTGGCCATGTTCAAGAAGAAGGACACCGGCGCCGCGCCAGGTGACGCTGGAGGTCGCTCATGACCATCGAGCTGATCAATCTGTGGTACATCGGTTCCGCTGCACTTTTTATCTATGGCCTCAAGCAGCTTGGTTCACCGGCGACCGCGGTACGCGGCAACCTGGTGTCGTCAATCGGGATGTTCATCGCGGTGGTGGCCACGTTGCTGTCGCGGGATATTCTCGAGTTTCAATGGATCGCGGCCGGCATTGCGGTGGGCGCGATCATCGGGGCTTTCGCGGCCCAGCGCGTGGCGATGACCGGTATGCCGGAAATGGTTGCGCTGTTCAATGGATCTGGTGGGTTGGCGAGCCTGCTCGTGGGTTGGGCCGCTCTGTATGGCTCGGGCCCGGCAGTGACTGCCCAGGTCGCCGGCGTGGCGAACATGTCCGATGCGGTGACGGTTTCGACATTTACCGTGATCACCATTCTTCTGTCCGTTCTGATCGGCGGGATGACCTTCTCGGGCAGTCTGATCGCGTGGGGCAAGCTGGCAGAGGTCATGACCAGTCGAGCCATCGTATTTGGTGCGCAAAGGTTCGTGAACGCGATGATTCTGTTGGCGCTCATCGCTTGCGGGGTGATGTTCGCGTTGGAACCGTCGCTGACGTCGCCGTATTTGTTTGCCGTTATCGGGCTGTCTCTCGTATTCGGTGTGATGGCCGTGATTCCCATCGGCGGTGCGGACATGCCGGTGGTGATCTCGCTGTTGAACAGCTACTCCGGGCTTGCTGCATGTGCGGCGGGATTCGCGATCAACAACAACATTCTGATCGTGGCAGGTTCTCTGGTGGGCGCGGCGGGCATTATCCTCACCAACATCATGTGCAAGGCGATGAATCGATCGCTTGCCAATGTGCTGTTTTCCGGATTCGGTGCGGTGAAGACCGCGACCAAGGTGGAGGGCGAGGTCAAGCCGATCGTCGCCGAAGATGCCTACCTGATTCTCGAAGCGGCCGCGTCGGTCACATTCGTTCCTGGCTATGGTATGGCGGTGGCCCAGGCGCAGCACGTGGTTCGCGAACTCGGTGATCTGCTCGAGGCGAACGGCGCGGAGGTTACTTACGCCATCCATCCGGTTGCGGGGCGGATGCCCGGGCACATGAATGTGCTGCTCGCTGAAGCCAACGTTTCCTACGATCAACTCGTTGAGATGGACGACATCAACCCGCGTATCGACAACATCGATGTGGCGGTGGTGATCGGCGCCAATGACGTGGTCAACCCGGCTGCCCGCGAAGACGAAAACAGCCCGATCTACGGCATGCCGATCATCAATGTGGACTCAGCGCGAACCGTGTTCGTGCTCAAGCGGTCGATGGCATCAGGCTTCTCGGGCGTCGACAACCCGTTGTTCTTCGCTGACAATACGCGGATGCTTTTTGGGGACGCCAAGGCGTCTATTTCGGCGGTGATCGCCGAGTTCAAAGGCTGACGCGGGCCCGCGGCTCGGATCCGTCGTCCTCTCCTCATTGTCTCCCTCTTCGTCATGGCGCCGTTAAGCTAATACTCTCGCCTCGTCCCCTGGGGGGGACACAGCATTTCTGGTTACTTATCTTTGATAGACGGAGTCACAATGAAAACAATCACATTCGTCTTAGCTATGCTCGTTGCGGCGTGGACCCATGCTGCGGTTTTGTCGGTTTTTGTCTGGGATGCGCCGCCCGGAGGGGATGCGACGATGATTGAGACAGCGATGGCAGCTAAGGCGATCCACGAGAAGTTGGGCGCTGACGTATTCATCGGCTTGGATCAGAAGGGGCGCATGCACTACGGGATCGGCGCCGAGAACTCGGCTGCGCGCGGCGCAGTTTTCGATAAGATTCAAGCGAGCGAAGACTTCACGGCGCTGATGAGCAAAGCGTCACAGGGCGACAAACCCGCCACGATGCTGACGGCGTACAACATGACGATTGCGATGGGCAGCGGCGTTGGTGGCAAGGTTGTTCACGCGTTTCAGTATCAGCCGAATCAGGGCAGAATTGCGCACACCATCGCCAGATGGCAGAGGCCAAAGCGATCCACGAAAAGCTCGGCGTGAGCGTCAGCGTGCTCGTGGACGAGGTGGGCCGGGCCAGCTACCTCATCAACTTCGAAAGCTGGGAAGCGCAAGGCAAGTTCCAGGATTCACTCGACGAGAACGAGGCGTGGCAAGCGTTTCAAGCCAGCCTTGCCGAAGATCCCTCGGCACAGCTGATCGAGGTTTTTCGGGTGTCGATGCTCACCAACTAAGACCGACCGTTTCTGTGGTGTAGGAGCGGACTCTGTCCGCGAATGCTTCGCGGTTGAAAACCGCTCCTACGGTTCGATGGCCCAGCGGAAGTTGGCCTGGTTTGGCATTCGCACCGCGGGCAATGTTGCGGCGTTCATCGGTTCGGTCTCGCCAATGATGCCGTTGATGTGGAGCAGGTAAGCGGTCACGGCGTACACCTGGGTATCGCTCAGCACGCCGGGTGTCGCGTAAGGCATGGCGCGCCGAACATAGTCGAAAAGCGTGGTTGCGTAGGGCCAGTAACTGCCGATGGTTTTCACCGGCATGGAACTGGTCATTGAGCCATGCCCCCCTGCCAGCCGGTCGTTGATACCGCCGGTCCCGCCTTCGCCGTGACAGGCCTGGCAATGGTTGCGATATAACTCGGCGCCGATTTCCGCGCTGCCCGATCCTGCCGGCAGCCCTTCGCCATCCGGCATGATGGTGGTGTCGGCCGCGTGGATTTCCTGCACGCTTGGGGCCACGCCAAGGTCTGGCGTTTGTGCCTCGACGGGTCCCGTGGCGAAAACCAGCAGCCAGGCAGTCCATCGCCTAAACGTAGACATTGCGAACCTCGCCGGTCGCGCCGACCCGCCACGCCTGAATGGCGTTGTAGTGATAGAAGCTGCCAGTGGCTCGTCCGGCAATGACTGCGTCGCGGGTTGGTTGGACCGCGCCGGTGTCGTCCACGGCGCGACTCAGTAAGGTCGTCGGCCGCCCGTCCCAGCGCCAGGCGCTGCGAAAGCGCGTAAGATTTTTCGGCAACACCGGTTCATCCAGGGCTGCATCCGCCCAGCTCGCACCGCCGTCGGCGGACACTTCGACCCGGGCGATCTTCCCCGCTCCTGACCAGGCAAGCCCCGTCACCTGATACAGCCCACGGGTTTTCAGTTCGAGCCCGGGAGACGGGCTGGTGATGACGGATTTGACGCCCATG
>JAYGEV010000039.1:0-3068 GCA_046582225.1 Pseudomonadales bacterium | reverse complement strand
GCCGCGCGAAATGCCCGGGTCGCGACAAGCGAAACCACTGCGCGGGGGCTCGGCGGGTTTGTAGAGGCGTGGCAGGAGTATCTGGATTGGGACGATTCGCGCCCGGTGTAGGTTGAATGAATAGGGTCTGTTCTTAACAAGAGAAAAAAGAGGAAGCTTAATGAGTGATGACAACGCAGTAGTGCTGGAATTGATCGATGCGTTCAACAGTATCGATCTCGATCGGGTCGTTGCCTGCTTTGCCGATGGCGCCGTCTACCACAACATCCCGATGCAGGCGGTCACCGGTCCTGAAGCCATCCGCCAGACGCTGAACGGGTTTATGGGCAGCGCCAGCGAGGTTCAATGGGACCTGGTGTACATTGCCAGTCACGCCGGAGCGGTGCTCACCGAACGGGTCGACAAGTTCAAGATCAACGATACCTGGATCGAACTGCCGGTCATGGGTACCTTTGAGGTCGTCGACGGCAAGATCACGGCCTGGCGGGACTATTTCGACCTGGGTCAGTTTCAGGAGCAATTTGCCAAAGCGGCAGGTGGCTGACCGATAATCGGGTTCGGCGGTTGTTTTCTCGATTGCTGATCGCCAATCGCGGCGCGATTGCCCGCCGCGTGGTGCGCGCCTGCGACGCGCTCGGTGTGGCGAGCGTTGTCGTGTATTCCGAGGCCGACGCAGATGCTCCCTATCTGGCGGAGGCTGGTGAAGCGATAGCGCTGCCAGGCAGCCGGGCCGAGGATACATACCTGAATGTCGCGGCCCTGACTGACGTTATCCGCAGCAGCGGCGCGGACGCTGTCCATCCTGGCTACGGTTTTCTGGCCGAAAATGCGGATTTCGCGGAAGCCGTGATCAGCGCTGGTGCCGTGTTCGTTGGCCCGGCGCCACGGTGGTTGCGCGTGATGGGCGACAAGGTGGCTGCGCGCCGGTTACTGGCCGATCATGGTTTTCCATTGTTCCCCGCCAGCGACCTGCTCGAGAACTCTGACCACGCACGGCAGGTAGCGAAAAGTATGGGCTATCCGTTGATGCTAAAGCCCGTGGCAGGTGGAGGAGGTATCGGCATGCGGGTTGTGCGTGACGATGCGGAGCTGGAAAAGTCGTATTTCCAGGCTACTCAGCTTGCCGAACGCGCCTTTGGGGAGGCAGGCGTTTACCTCGAGGCATGGATTGATCAGCCGCGGCACGTTGAGTTTCAGCTGCTCGCCGACCTTCACGGCAATGCTATGCATGTTTACGAACGTGATTGCTCGATTCAGCGCCGGCATCAGAAGTTGATCGAGGAATCCCCGGCGCCTGGCCTGAATCGGGACGAACTCGAAACTCTGGCCGAGCGCGCGGCGGAGGTCGTGGGCCAAATCGGCTACGATAACGTCGGAACACTCGAAACCCTTCGCGATGCAGCCGGACAGTTCGGGTTTCTCGAATTGAATGCTCGAATTCAGGTCGAACACGCGGTTACCGAAGCAGTGACGGGTCTGGATCTGGTCGCGGCACAAATCGAACTGGCTGCCGGTGGTGCACTCCCCGGGCGCCCGGTCATGAACGGACATGCCCTGGAAGCTCGGATATACGCCGAGGACTCGCGCTCGCAATTGCCCGACACCGGGGTGTTGCGTACGTTTCGTCCTCCAAAGATGTACAGCGTGCGGGTGGAAACCGGCTATCAGGAGGGTCAGACGGTGACGCCGTACTACGATCCGTTGCTCGCCAAAGTCATTGGCTGGGGCGCCACCCGGGAACAGGCCATCGGCAGAACGCTGATCGGGCTCAAGGGCTTCACGATTCACGGCGTAAAGACCAACATTGCGCTGCTCATGCGGGTGCTTGAAAGTGAGGCTTTTCTCGCCGGGCGCGTCCATACGGGTTTTCTTCAAGAGTTATAGGGAGGGGTAACATGGCTCGCCACGAAGTGGAGAGCGAGGTTCAGGGCAACGTGTGGAAGATCGAGGTCAACGCGGGTGACCGGGTCGCCGAGGGCGATGTTCTGATCATTCTCGAGTCCATGAAGATGGAGATTCCCGTCGAGTCACCGGTGGCGGGCCTGGTTGTTGAGATCCTCGTGGCGCTGGAAGAGTCGGTAGCCGAAGAACAGATCCTGGCGGTGGTGGACGACGGCTAGCAACCCGGACCGATCCAGAATTTGTGGTAACTTATTGCTCCCTGGTTTGAGCGGATTGCGAGAGGCGGACCCATGACAGATCTGGTCACAATCGATAAGTCCGGTGGCATCGCTGACGTTCGGCTGAACCGGCCGGAAAAGTACAATGCGCTGAGCCCGGATATGTTCAAGGCCATTATCGAGGCTGGCGAGAGTCTTGCCGAGGCGAGCGATGTGCGGGCCGTGGTCTTATCGGGCAACGGCCGCGGCTTTTGTGCAGGCCTGGATATGGCGAGTTTTCAGGGAATGGCAGGTGAGTCTACCGAGCGCTCCGGGACTGCAACCCTTCTCAAACGAGATGAGCGCCCGGAGAACCATGCCCAGCGACCCGCGTATGTCTGGAAGCGCATGCCGGTGCCGGTCATTGTGGCGCTGCACGGCGTCGCATATGGGGGCGGTTGCCAGATCGCGCTGGGGGCGGATATTCGGTTCGCCGCACCGGACGCCAAGATTTCGATCATGGAGATCAAGTGGGGCCTGGTCCCTGACATGAGCATTACCCAGACTTTGCGCGATATTCTGCCGCTGGACGTCGCCAAGGAGCTGACGTTCACCGGGCGGATATTGAGCGGGCTGGATGCGCAAAAAATCGGGCTTGTCACGCACGTCACGGATGATCCGCTGGCTGCCGCGATGGAGCTTGCCGGAGAGATCGCGGCAAAGTCACCCGATGCGGTTCGGGCCGGAAAGAAGCTCTACGAGGACAGCTGGCATGCCGATGCCCGTACCGGATTAGAGATGGAATCGACGCTGCAGACCGGGCTCATCGGATCGGAAAATCAGATCGAAGCGATCAAGGCCAACTTTGAAAACCGTGCCCCGCAGTTCTCTGACGATGGTTCATCGGACCGGTAACGACACACACTTCCGATGAGCTGGGAAAACGAAGTTAGATCGGAAGAGCGTTGA
>JAYGEV010000038.1:0-2950 GCA_046582225.1 Pseudomonadales bacterium | reverse complement strand
TAATTGCCCGTGCGGCTTGACCATATAACCGAGCGTGTGCCGGTCGCTACGCGACCTAACGGAGTTTTGCCTTGCAAAACTCTAAGAGGTAGCAGGTGACCCATCCATGACGGGAATATGAAAGCCAAACATTTGTTCTAGCCAGGACACGTTTTTATTAACACTACATATCTTTGAATGTTTTCTTGCCGACAGGGCCTTTGGGTCTTGTGCGGCAGGCAACCGGATTCTCGCCGAAGGCGAGTACCCCTTGCCTGACGACAATAGCGAGTTGGAACCACCTGATCCCATACCGAACTCAGTAGTGAAACGGCTCAGCGCCGATGGTAGTGTGGGGTCTCCCCATGTGAGAGTAGGTCATTGTCAGGCTCTAATTCGAAACGACCCAGCCCTTTTTAGCTAAAGGCGCTGGGTTTTTTGTATTGGGACTCTGATATTGCTGCCCCCGGAAACATTCGATTTCACACCATGAGCACAGATACGATCTTGGCCGACCTTCTGGATGTCCTTGTCTCCGAAGGCCGGCTTGACCTCGAAGCGTGGCCCGAGCAACTCGGCGCTCCCGAAGACCTCGGCCTGCTCACCTCGGAACACGGCATTTTCCTAAAGCCGGATGTGGAGTTGCTGAGTGCATCGGATATATCCAACGGCCTGAGTGCGACGGCGGCGGGCTGGATCAGGAACCTCGAAGTGCTCCGGGTCACCGCCTCGACCAATGCTCGCCTCATGCTGCGAGGCGAATCCGAATCTGTTGCCGGTCTCGTGTGCATTGCAGAGCTTCAGACTCAGGGCCGCGGGCGTCGTGGTCGAGCGTGGTTGAGTCCATTTGCCGGTCAGTTGGCGCTGAGCATGGGCGTGGCCCTGAACGGCGCGCTGCACGAGTTGGGTGGCATAAGCCTGGTGGTGGGTCTCGCCGTGATCGATTGCCTTCGGACGCTTGGTGTCGAGGATCCGGCACTAAAATGGCCCAACGACATTTTGCTCAGGGGCCGCAAGCTCGGGGGTATTCTCATTGAGCTGAAAAACCAGCCTGGACGGTTGGCGGCCCGTAGCGAAGCCGTGATCGGAGTCGGGTTGAACGTGGATATCCCGGCCTCTATCCGCGAAGCCATCGACCAGCCGGTGACCGACCTGAGGAGTGCAAGGCTGCCGGTTTCCCGCAACCGGCTTGCAAGTGTTCTGGTGTCGAACCTGGTTGACTATCTGGCGGAATTCGAAAAGATTGGATTCGCGCCCATGCGTGATCTGTACAACGATTACCATATGCTTCATCAACGGATCTGTGAGATCAGGCAAGGAGAACAGATTGTTGTCGGCCGGGTGGCGGGTGTCACAGAAGTTGGCGAAATTATGCTGGAAACTGACGCCGGCACTTCGGCCTTCTCGGCCGGAGAAGTGTCGCTGCGGTGGCAGGAATAGCCCGAGCGTGGTTGCCCGGGGTAATTCAGCTGCCAACATATCCCCGCCCTCGCGCAATGTGAGTGGGGGTTCGTCAGTCAGGATGGGTTAGCCAGTTGCGGATAATTGTCAGGCGTATTGTGCGGAGTGGGCTGGTTCGGCTGGCCGCCCTCATCGCGGTTAATGTGGCTTACGCAGGTTGGAGTTGGTTGCCGGCGCGTTCCGAGGCACCTGTTCGGGCGCCGCAGCTGTCCAGTATCGGCCCGTCTTTGCGGTTGCTCGCCGAAATTCCGTTCCAGCAGGTCAAACCAATAACAGAACCACGGCTGACCCCGCCCGCTGACGCCGATCCGGCAAAGCACGCTGCGCGGCAGTCGGGAACTGAAGCAGATCCCGCGTCGACCCAGTTGGTTTGTCGTGTTTGGGGACCATTCGATAGTCGAGCTGCGCTGGAAACGGTCGAGGCCGAAATCACCAGCGTCGGAGGGGAGCCCCAGGTAACCGAGTCCGCCGTCCTTGGTCCCCCGGAGTACCTGGTGTACGTCGGAATCCTCGGCGAGGCGCGAAACGCCGGCAGGGTGCTCAAAGAGCTGAAATCCCAGGCCGTCGATAGCGCCCTGATCTACCAGGGTCGATTCAGCAATACTCTGTCGGTCGGCGTGTTCAGTCGCAGTGAGCGTGCCCGGAGGCAACTGCGCAAGGTCACCAAACTCGGCCACGATGCAGGAATTGAGGAAATCGATCGGTCACATAATGTGTTCCACCTCCAAGCGCACGTCCGAGCCGATTCCCAGCACACCGCGAGCCCCAGCGGCCCATGCCGCGAGATTGCACAGGCTTACTAAGTTCTATAAACTTCGCCTCCCATTTCGGCCGCCATAGCTCAGCTGGTAGAGCAGCTCACTTGTAATGAGAAGGTCCAGGGTTCGACTCCTTGTGGCGGCACCAGTCGTCGTCGCAAGGCCTTGATTCAACGGTGGAGTAAGGCAGCGGGTATAAAAGGCAACAACTGGTTGCTTCAAAAAGAGTTTTTCGTCGCGCGTCGACAACGCAAGTGAAGACGCACGGCGTGTTTTGCGTTTTGGGAGGGGTTCCCGAGTGGTCAAAGGGACCAGACTGTAAATCTGATGGCTAAGCCTTCGAAGGTTCGAATCCTTCCCCCTCCACCAGGAAACGCGGAAAGCGGTGAGACAGATAAAGCGGATAGCACGGATCGGCGGGTATAGTTCAGCGGTAGAACCTCAGCCTTCCAAGCTGATGACGCGGGTTCGATCCCCGCTACCCGCTCCAAGGGAGCGGACACCCGCGTTGGTGGGACAAAAGTGATTGTGAATAGAGTTTCAGAGCAGTGGGAACTCTGTACGGTCGGCGGTGCCGACCGGCAGGCTCACATAGCTCAGTCGGTAGAGCACTTCCTTGGTAAGGAAGAGGTCATCGGTTCGATTCCGATTGTGAGCACCATTTATTGGCAGTTGATGGCAACCGCCGGGCGGGCCAGCAACGCAAAGAAGCTAGGGAACTGACGTGATAGAGGACGAGTCTGACGTATCAC
>JAYGEV010000547.1:0-6813 GCA_046582225.1 Pseudomonadales bacterium | reverse complement strand
ACAAGCGCTCAAACGCCGCGTACTGACTGCAGAAGCAGGTTTGTGGCGGGTTTATCTCGGGCAGCTCCACCGCTTCAAGAAAGCTTTCCTTTCCCACGGTTGGTACGTAGGAATAATCCGAGTGCCATTCTAGCGACATCGAACCACCGGTACCCTGGGGCACCCCGTCATCCCCGACCAGGTTGTTGACCCGAAGTATTTCCGGCTTGGGGTCGATGTCTCCGAACCATGCGGAGCCCTGCACCAGATCCCCAAACTGCCTGGCGAAATCCACCAACTCATCGTCGCTCGGCTGTGGCTGGCCGCGGAACACCAGCACCTGATGATCCTGCAAGCCCGCCCGAATCAAGCTTTCATCGTCGGGTGACAACGAGCAAGTGGGATCCCAACCGTAAACGATCGCCCCGAGCGGTTCGCTCAACGGCTCAATTTCCAGATTCATGGCTCACCCTCGATCTCATCAGCGATTGTTACTGCGCATGGCGAGACCGACAGCCTCGCAAAATTCCGTGGTTGAGGCCATACCGCCCTGATCGGGCGTCAGATGTTCGCCACTCGCATACACGGCCTCCACGGCCTGAACCAGACGCCTGCTTTCAGCTTCGAAGCCAAGGTATTCGAGCATCATTGCGGCAGACAAAATGGTCGCGGTGGGATTGATGGTGTTGGTTCCCGCAATATCGGGGGCGGATCCGTGCGCGGACTCAAAATAGGCATAGTCGTCACCGTAACAACCGCTCGGGCCAAGCCCCAGCCCTCCGACGACGCCGGCGGCGGCATCGGAGAACAGATCTCCATACAGATTGGGCAGCAGAACGACATCGAACATCTGTGGCTTGACCACCAGCTTGTGCACCAGGTCGTCTGCCAGCAGCGATTCAAACTCCACCTCGGGATAGTCGGCGGCAGTTTCCCGGGCGATCTGCAGGAAGTAGCCATCGGCGATCGGCGAAATATTGTGCTTAGTGCCACAGGTCACCTTGGAGGGACGAGCTCTGTCCTGCGCCCGCTTCAAGGCCAGTTCGCACGCTGAGATCGTGACGGCACGCGTGCGCTTCTCGGTGATCACCTTGAGAGCGTAGCGCCCCTCGCCCATCCCTGAAATGGGCTTGCATTGAAGCCGGCTGGTGAATTCACGGTCATCGAGCTCGCGCAGGTCGCCCTCCACACCGACGTAGATATCCTCCATGTTCTCTCGCACGATGACGAGATCGATCCCTTGCGGGTTCTTCAGCGGGCTTTTGCAACCCGGGAACCATCGCGCCGGCCTGACGTTCGCATAGGTCTCAAGCCCCCAGCGCAGATATCGGAGCGCCCGGCCGCTCGCCCCGCTCGTAGACCCGAACAGCGTTGCGTCTGACGCATCGATGGCCGACTTGGCTTCGGGGGGAAAGGGGTCATTGCAAAGCTCTAAGCCTGCCTCACCCACCGGTGGCCGATCCCACTCGATATCAAGCTGCAGCTGATTGATCAGCTCGACCGTGGGATGAAAAGCCTCGGGCGCGGCATCCTCTCCTGGGATCAATACCACTCGCTTCATGCTTCCCCTCACTATGCGACGATGATTGTGCGCGACCTGTCGATGGCAGGGAAGAGCACGCAGGCCAGATATATTTCGACCCTTTCACTTTTTATCCACTTTCGGTTAGTGTTAGCGGTACCTCGGCTATGGTCAGCAAGATTTTGTTCACCAGAGTGGGGAAAATTGAAAAATATTGATCGATTCTGATTGAGGGAGAGGGACAGATGGATCATCGCAAGTTCGCGTCAAACTCGCTGCGCCGTGCCGTTTCTGCGGCAGCCGCATCAGGACAACACTTAACCAAGCCCATAAAGCATACGGCCGCCATACTCGCGGCGTCTGCCATTGGACTCACATCGGGGACCGCAATCGCCGCAGAAGGCGCGATGCTCGAAGAGATTATCGTCACGGCCACACGTCGCGAGGCCTCGCTGCAGGATGTCGCCATTCCGATGACGGCAGTATCGGGAGAAGCCCTGGAGCGACGGTTCGCGCAGGATCTGCGTGACCTGACCAGCGCCGCGCCCAACGTTCAGTTCGAACCGGTGGGCATATTCCAGAACTCATCGTCGTTCTTTATTCGTGGCCAGGGCACCGGTGACATCGAATCCGCGTCCGAGGGCAAGGTCGGGGTATACATCGACGGCATTTACCAGGCGCGAACCTCGACCGCCTTGAGCGACATGGTCGATGTCAGAGCGGTGGAAATTCTGCGCGGACCCCAGGGCACGCTGTTCGGCCGCAACACCGTCGCCGGCGCTGTGCGGATACTGCACAACGAACCCGAAATGAACGAGTTCGGCGCCAGCGCATCGGTGCTGGGTGGTACTAAGGGACGTCTTGACGTCAAGAGCACGGTCAACATACCGATGATCGACGACAAGCTCGCCGGGCGTGTCGCCTTGAAGAGCACCAGACACGATGGCTGGTGGACAAACCCCTCCGTTGGTGGCAAGGATCGAGGTGGCGTTGACCGGATGACCATCCTTCCAAGCCTCAAGTGGACGCCCAACGACAAGCTGAATGTTCTCGTGCGCGGGGAATGGAGCAAAACCCGAGACGACACCAACATGACCCAGTCGCATCACTACTGTCGGACCGATCCGTTCAACTTATTCACCGGCGGACCGTCCGACAACGATCTGGTGATCACCACGCAAACACTCT
The DNA here is from genome assembly GCA_046582225.1 of Pseudomonadales bacterium. Taxonomy (GTDB): domain Bacteria; phylum Pseudomonadota; class Gammaproteobacteria; order Pseudomonadales; family Azotimanducaceae; genus JAYGEV01. The sequence goes on along the minus strand of JAYGEV010000547.1, from coordinate 4,124 downwards.
ACAACCTGATCGTACTCGGCCAGGATCCAGTCACCGCAGCAGCAAATGCCGGGAAGATCTGCGCCAAGCCGTTAGAAGACCAGTCGGCGAAAGAAGAATTCAACGCGATCAACACCGAAGATCGTGGCCAGCATTACGACCTCGATGTCTGGGGCATCACCGTGCAGGCGGACTACGACCTGGATATAGGGAGGATCACTTACGTCGGTAACTATCGCGACACGGAGGAGGACATCATCTTCACGATCGATGTTGCCCCCCATGACCTTTTCGCCGGTCAGCGCGTTACGGATCATCACCAGATGTCCCACGAACTGCGTTTCGCGTCGGATTTCTCCGATACGTTCGACTTCGTCGCCGGCACCTACTATTTCGAGCAGGAATACGCGATGAAGCAGAGTTCCTGGGGTATGTTGTTCACGCCAAACATCGTATTGAATGCCCCGGACCCAACGGTTATCACGTTCTCGAACCCCTCGTCTTACGGTGGGGCACAGTTTTCCAACCAGACTAACGAAGCCTGGGCGCTGTTCGCCCAGGGCAACTGGCACATCACCGATGCGTTAACATTGACGGTCGGCGGCCGTTACAGCTCCGAGACCAAGGAGTTCAAACATTGTCCGGTCGGTGCGGGGAATGAGGCACTCCCTCCGAGCTTCGCCAAGAATGCCGAAGGCTGCAACAACTCGCAGGCGTTCGTGATCGACCCGACCGCGCCGCCGGTTGCGAACCCGCCGGGCACGGAAGTTGGATCCATCACACCCACCCCGGTGTGGACACTGGTACCGGCCATTGGCTTTGACACCAGCGGTGGCGTAGAGAACGGTTGCCGACCGGTACTTGATCCGGCTGGAGCGCCGATATTCTGCAACAACCGTCTGGCGCCGCCGAAGAAGAAGTGGACCGACTTCACGCCCATGGCCGGACTGACCTATCAGATCAACGACGACATGATGGCGTACTTCACCTGGAGCAGGGGATTCACCGCCGGAGGCTACAACGGTCGAGGCGGCACCGAGTCCACCATCGGTCCGTTCAACCCCGAGGAAGGCACCAACTATGAAATCGGCGTGAAGTCCGACTGGTTCGACAACCGCCTGCGGGCCAATCTGACCGCGTTCGACACCACGGTGAAGGAATTTCAAGCCGCCTTCATCCGCCCCGCGCCGGGCGGCGGCGGTCAGGAAACCATCCAGGCGAACCTCGGCAGCTACGAAACCCAGGGTATCGAGGCGGAATTCACTGGGCTGCCAACGCCGGAGTTGACGGTGTGGCTGAACCTCTCCTACCTGAAAACCACGCGTAAGGATTTCTGCACCGACCCGGACGGACCCCATGGGGTTGAGGGCGTGGTGCCCACCGTGGGCGGCCCAAACTCCGCGGATGCGGAGATTTGTGACACCCCCACGGAGCTTCGTGACGCGATCGGTGCGTTCCAGGGCTGGAACACACCCGTGGACGCTTCTGAGTTCAGCCAGCGCGGTCGCGCACCCAAATTCACGGTGTCTGCCGGACTTGCCTACGAATTCAACCTCGACAATCTCGGCAAGCTAATGATCAGCGGCGACCTCGCCTACCAGTCTGAGCAGGGCATCTCGGGTTCCAGGATCCCCGAACCGGACGGCGTGCTGCAGTACAACGGCGATTTCATCACCCACAAACGCGAAGCGGTCACCCTCTTCAACGCCTCTGCCGTCTGGCGGAGCCCCGAAGAGAGATACGAAGTGGCGGCGTACGTGAAGAACATCGGCAATGAGCTGCGCGCCCAGGCCGTGACGAACGTGGGCGGTTTGCTCAACTTCCGCGTCACCAACCTGCCCCGCCACTACGGATTGGAAATACGCGCCAATCTTGGGTCAATATAGGCTGAATCAGACCAATCTGGATCAAACCAAGTAACAACAAAGATCCGCTAGGGGGCTTCGGCCCCCTTTTTTTGTCTCCCCCTCACGCACTATCATCTGCCCATGGCCAAGAGCGACAAGCGTCGGGCGAGGCAGCTGGCCGCCCGCAAAGACAAGATCCGCAAGCAAAAAGCGCAGAACCGGAGCCGCTCGGCTGACTCTCGGCCAGGGCCCGTCGTAACCGTGACCCGCGAAAACATCGCTGAGGCGATGACCACCGCGGTAGCGCTGCACAGCGCGGACAAGTTCTCCGCCGCCGGGCGCATCTATCGTCAGGTCCTGGCCATTGCGCCAGATCATCCCGATGCCCTGAGCAGCCTGGCCATGATCGAATTTCAGGCGCGCAACTACGACCAGGCGACGACGCTCCTGGAGCAGGTGATTGCGACCCGTGGCGACAACCCCGGCTATCACATGAATCTGGGGGCAGTTTTCGCCGCAGCCGGAAACTCAGCGGAGGCGATCACCTGTTACCAGCGCGCAATCGAACTCGCCCCGACCTACCCCGACCCGTACTACAACCTCGGCGATCTTCACCTGCTCACCGGCCATCCCGACGCTGCCATCGAGGTGTTCGATGACTGCATGGCAGCCATCGGCCGCGAGTTTCACGCGCTGGCCTACAAGGCTCACGCGCTGGACGATGCCGGGAGACATCACGACGCGCGCTATCTGTTGGATTTCGATCGGTACCTGAAGACCTACCCGTTCGAAGCGCCCGACGGATACGACAGCATCGAGGCGTTCAACGCAGCTCTCGCCCGACATATCCGAACGCACCCCACCCTGCAGGGCAACGTGATGTCCACCGAGCACGGCAAACACACCGGCGAGCTGCTGCGCGACCCAAAAGGACCCATGCACGCCATGGAGCAACGCATCCACGAAGCCATTCGCTGGTACATCAACGCACTACCCGATGATCCCGATCATCCGGCCGTGAAGTGGGTTCCAGGAGCCTGGAAGCTGACAACCTGGGGCGTGGTGATGTTCGACCGCGGTCACGAGCGCGCCCACATCCACCCGAACGGCTGGCTGAGCGGCGTGTTCTATCTGAGCCTGCCCGACCTCATCGGTGACCCGGACAGAGATCACCAGGGATGGCTCGAATTCGGTCGGCCAACGACAGAGCTGCACGTGCGCTCGGAACTGACCATCCGCCACTGCCAACCCGCCTACGGACAGATGTTTCTGTTCCCTTCGTACTTTTATCACGGGACAATCCCGTTCCGGAGCAATCAGCGGCGCATCTGCGTGTCGTTCGATGTCGAACCGGCAGGCTGACGCCCGACAATTTCAGGAGTGTAAATGAGCACGTTATTCGGACCGGTCGTACAGCAAGGCTACGTGGTACCCGACGTCGAAGCGGCCATCGCGCACTGGACGGCTCGAGGTATCGGCCCGTTCTTCTTAATGGACATCACCGACTTTTCCGGCGAGTACGACGGCCAGCCTATCGTCGCCGAGATGCGCGCCGGGTTTGCGTATTGCGGCGATCAGCAGATCGAGGTGATCACGCCCGCAGGAGAGCATCCGTCGATATACAAGGACTTCCTGGCCCATACGCCTCAGGGCGGGCTTCAGCATCTGGCCTACTGGGTGGACAACATCGCCGACACGCTGGCCGAAATTGAGGCTGCCGGTCACCGTTTTCGCGTCTGGCAACGCTACGGGGACGCGCCCGATTATACCGCGCACGCGTACATCGACAGTGAAAGCCATCCCGGCGTGATGATGCAGCTGATGGCCCGCAGCGATTTTTACGAGTTGTTCTTCGGGATGATCAAGCACGCGGCGGACAGCTGGGACGGCAGCACCGATCCGGTCCGAATGCTCGACATGTCATCGGGAACGCCGACCGCGGTTCCTTACGCGCGCGGCTGACCCACCAAAGACTCTAACAAAAAGGCAAAACATGACCGACCAGACCACCAACTACGACGATGTGAAACGCTACCGACTGGACCCGGAGCGCGAACACGTCCGGATCCTGGCTGCCGGTATGGCCATGGCCGGCGACAGCGCCAACGCATTTACCGCCAACCTGGATCCGGACAGGTTCGTACGCTTCCTGGACACGCCCGAGCGGATCGTCCTCGAGTTCACCCCGGAGATATCCATTCCATTCGACGGTGACAAGATGGCGGCGGGTACCGCGGCCGCCTACGCTCAGTTTGCCGCCGAAGACGCCGCCACCGGCACGTAGCCGAAAGGACAACC
>JAYGEV010000518.1:0-1544 GCA_046582225.1 Pseudomonadales bacterium | reverse complement strand
TCAACTGGCGGTATTCGCCGTCTACCTTGACTCCGATTTCCTCGTAGCGTGGGTAGGGCTGGGTGAGCGCGGTCTCCATCGACTGGGCGTATTGCTCGAGGCTGTTGTAGGAGATGTGCAGAGCGCTCTGAGCCTCGCTCTGATAGCCGAGCCGGCCCATTCTCAGTGAAGTGGCGTCAGGCAGATACAGGGAACCTTCGTCAAACTGGTCGAGCTGGTGGGATTGGTTTCTGGCGAACGACTTGCAGATCGCCGGTGACGCCCCGAACAGGTAGATGAGCAGCCAGGAGTAGCGGCGAAAATTCCGGATGAGCCCGAAGTAGGCGTCGGTTCGAAAATCGCGATCGGGGCGGGAGTCTCGCACGTTCGCCAGCAAGGGCCAGAAATCTTCGGGCGCCGAGAAGTTGTAGTGGATGCCGGATATCGTCTGCATCAGGCGACTGTAGCGATTGCCCAGCCCCAGGCGATAAATAGTCTTGGCGGTGGCGATGTTGGAGTTTCCATAGCGTCCAACCGGGATATCGGCGTCGGCGCCAAGAATGCACGGCATGCTTGCGGTCCACAGCAGTTCGTTGTCCAGGCTCTGGTAGACGAACCTGTGGACGTCTTGAAGTTGCTTGATTACCGCCTCTGGTGAAGTGTGTACGTCGGTGATCAGCTCCGGCTGCGCCTCGCTGAAGTCAGTTGTGATGTTGGGGTGCGTGAGTGCTGATCCGAGGGCTGCGGGGTGAGGTTGGGACGAGAGTGCTCCGTCCGTGGTGATACGTAGACTTTCCTTTTCGATGCCGCGATTCATTCGCGCCAGCACGGCGCCTTGGTCACCCTCGGCATTGACCAGGGCGGCGGCGATCTGTGCTGCGATCGGTGCTACGGAATCTGCCACTGCGCCTGGTTAGCTAGCTCTTGTCCGATACGGCCACGGTCGGGCCGGCGTCGATGATGGACTGATCGACATTGAACCTTGCGAAGTTGTCGGAAAACTTGGCGATCAGGCTGCGCGCGGCCTCGTCGTAGGCGGCCTTGTCTTCCCAGGTGTTGCGGGGATTGAGCAGATTTGAGTCGATGCCTGGCACCAGTTTGGGGATGTCCAGATTGAATCCGGGCAGATGCTCGGTTTCGACACTCTGCAGAGCGCCGGTTTGCACCGCGCGTATGATTGCCCGGGTATCGGGAATGCTGAAGCGTTCGCCTACCCCGTAACCGCCGCCGGTCCAGCCGGTGTTTACCAGATAGACCTGCGAGTCGAATTCGTTGATTCGCTTGATCAGAAGATTCGCATACACGTCTGCCGGGCGCGGGAAGAATGGCGCTCCGAAGCAGGTGGAAAAGGTAGCCTTGTATGCTTCGGTGGAGCCGACCTCGGTCGAACCAACCGCAGCGGTGTAGCCGGACAGGAAATGGTACGCGGCCGCCTCTTTCGAAAGAATGGATACCGGTGGCAGGACGCCGCTCACATCACACGTCAGGAACACTACGTGGTTCGGCTCGCCACCGCGGTTGTCGGGAACTTTGGCTTCGATATTCGCGCGGGGGTAACAGGCCCG
>JAYGEV010000489.1:0-8792 GCA_046582225.1 Pseudomonadales bacterium | reverse complement strand
CGTAGGCCACTTCGATGAAGAATCGGCCGCGATCGCAGTCAATTGGAATGATTGTTACAGCGGTCCGGCCGGGATACTTGATCTTGTGCCCCGGGCCCGAAATCGAAGATGGAATCGCCATGTTCGAGGTAAAACCTATCTCTTGGAGTTCTCGCTTGGCATTGCCAACAATCATGTTGATTATTTCTGCTCCGAGATCGGAGATATCGTCGCTGTATTCCGAATATTCTTCCTCGAAAATTGCCGAGGCGACCTTCAGGTAGGTTGCTTCGGGAAACGAAACGGCAATATTGCCTTTGTAGGTGCCTTCTTCACCGTTGTCATGCGTGAAATTCCCGGAAATTCCGATAATCGAAGAGTAGTCACCCTTCGATATGTCGTCGCTTCTTATCTCGGGGGTACAAGGCGCCAACTGTGTATGGGCCATGGTTTCAAGAATGACTTTCGCGGCGTCGACAAACGGCTGCGCGAATCCGGCGTGCCGCGGTTGTGGTTCTGTCAGTTGTTAAGCCATGCGTTTAGTCTAGATCAGATTTCGCGCATTGGCGGTGAACAGTATCTGTTAGGTAAGCAGGGTCCGACCGATCCTACTGGTATCGACAGGCGTTTAGACCGTAATTTGTGCAACCGGCCTGAAGCTCCGGCAGGTCTTCAGAGGATTTATGACGCCACACCCGGCGCCATGCGGTAACGACTTTTTCAGGATAACCCAGCGCGCCGCGGCTGCCGTTGTAGCGGGCCAATGCGTCAATCAGGTCGCCCTTTGATACCACGAGGTAGTGGGCGAGTATGGTCGTGCCATAGCGAACGTTGGTATCCATGTCAGTCAGGTTGTCCTGGGCGCGGCCGATCTCAAGACGCCAGAAAGGCATCACCTGCATGAGCCCTAGAGCCCCGACGGGTGAAATTGCGAATCGATCAAATGCACTTTCGACCTGCATGACGGCAAGCACCAGATCTGCGTCCAGATTCTGGCGATTGGCTTCCCGGTAGACGGTCTGCAGAAGCGTCAGGCGTTCGTCGATGTCGCTGATGTATTTCGCCAGTCGCTGGTCCGAGGCATGCAGCCAGACCTCGGCATCGAAGCGATCGGTATCCGCATACTGGCGTGCCATGTTCATGGCAAGCGACTCAAGCAGCGCGGGATCGATCTCGGTCGCGCCGTTGGCAAAGCCCGGCACCCAGAGCAAAAATATCGTCAGCAGGCCGCTGGCCGCTGAACGAGACCAGGTCACGGTCAGCGACTCAGACGATCGATGATAGCGTCCAAGGGCACTGCTTCATTGTCTGCGGCGTTTTCCGTGCCCGAGCGCAGCCGATACTCAACAGCCTGATCTTTCAGCCCTCGGTCGCCCACGGTTATGCGGTGCGGAATTCCTATCAGGTCCGCTTCCGCGAATTTCACACCTGGCCGCTCGTCGCGATCATCCAGCAAAACTTCCATGTCCTTGGTCTGGCACGCCTCGTAGAGTTTGTCTGCTGCCTGGCGGACTGCCTCAGATTTTCCATAATTCAGCGCAACAATGTGCACCATGAATGGTGCAACTGGTTTGGGCCAGATGATGCCGACTTCGTCATGGTTTTGCTCGATCACTGCTGCAACAAGCCGGGTAACGCCCATTCCGTAGCAGCCCATGATGGGGGTTACGCTGGCGCCGTGCTTATCCAGGACCGAAGCCTTCAGCGGTTCGCTGTACACGCGTCCGAGTTGAAAGATGTGGCCAACTTCGATTCCCCGCATGAACTGCAGCGTACCCTGACCTCCGGGTGCCGGATCACCTGCCACGACATTGCGGATGTCAACGATGCGGTCGTCATCCAGTTGTACATCTCGTTCCCAGTTCGCTCCGGTATAGTGAAAGCCTACGATGTTTGCTCCGCAGACAAAGTCTGCCAGAGCGGCTGCTTCTCGATCCACATAGGTCTGAAGCTCCAACCCGACAGGACCCAGCGAGCCGGGTTTGCAGCCGGTGGCTGCCTCGATCTGGGCGTCAGTTGCGAGGGATAGCGGTGCAGACACGCTTGATAGTTTCTCGGCTTTCAGTTCGTTCAGCTCGTGATCCCCGCGCAGCACCAAGGCGACGACGCCTTCGTCGCCCTGTACCAGGAGCGTCTTGACCGATCGCGCTGGAGCGACGCTGAGAAAGTCGCAGACGGCTTCGATGGTCAACTTGCCGGGGGTGGACACCTTCTCGAGATCCGCGGTGCTGGCTGGACGAGGGCCGGGCGGTGCCGACTGAGCCTTTTCGAGATTCGCCGCGTAGTCACCGTCGGTGGCGTAGGCGATGGTGTCTTCGCCGGACTCGGCGAGTACGTGAAATTCGTGAGAGTTTGTGCCGCCAATATTGCCGGTGTCTGCCTCCACGGCGCGAAAATCGAGTTGCATGCGCTGGAGAATTCGCGAATAGCAGTCGTACATCTCCTGGTATGTTTCGTCAAAAGACGCCTCGTCGAGGTGAAACGAGTAGGCGTCCTTCATTGTGAACTCGCGGGCCCGCATTACTCCGAAACGGGGACGGATCTCGTCGCGAAACTTGGTTTGAATCTGGTAGAAGTTGCACGGCATCTGTCGGTAGCTGTGAACTTCACGTCGGAACAGGTCGGTGATCACCTCTTCGTGGGTGGGCGCGAGGCAGAAATCACGTTGATGGCGATCCTGCATGCGCAGCATTTCCGGCCCCATTTTCTCCCAGCGGTTGGATTCGCGCCACAACTCCGCTGGCTGCACGATCGGCATCAGCACTTCCTGCGCGCCACTTCGGGTCATCTCCTCGCGGATGATCGTCTCGAGCTTGCGTATCACCCGAACACCCAGCGGCAGCCAGGTGTACAGCCCGGAGGCAACCTGGCGAATGAGTCCCGCGCGCAGCATCAGGCGGTGACTTGCAACGTCGGCGTCCGCCGGGTCTTCCCTGAGGGTCGGAATGAGTAGGTGGGATTGCCGCATGAAATTTGATCCTCATCGATACGGGCGCTGTTGGTGCGCTTAGATTAGCCAATCTGCATGAAAAAAGGGGCCGGTTGGCCCCTTATCTTTGTGGAATGGCGGGCGATCTAGCCGACCATTTCCTTCAGCTTCTTGAGCGCGGTGACGCGCACCCGGATGCTCGCAGGCTTGGGTCCGATGAGAATCTCTTCACCGGTTGCTGGATTACGGCCCATCCGAGCCTTGCTGGCGGGACGTTTGACGGACCTGATCTTCAGCAGCCCAGGCAAGGTGAACTCGCCGACAGACCGTTTCTTGATGTGACGCTCGATCAGAACCCCCAACGCGTCGAGCACTGAGCCCACCTGTCCCCGGCTGAGGTCGGTGGTCTCGGCAATGTCCGATATGATGCGTGTCTTGGACATCTTCGCCTTCACTGCAGGCGTTTTTGCGGCGGCTGTTTTGGCTGCTGAGCGCTTCGCTGCGGTCTTTTTCTTCGCCGGAGCCTTACGCTTGGCCGGAGCTTTCTTTCGTGCCATTCACTGTTCCCTTTTTGGAGGTGATTAATTTGATGAAGTCGATCTTAAGAGGAATTGAGAGCGCTATTGTCGATCGTGGACATACTTCCTGGTTCTCAATGGGCGCGGTTTATAGCCCATCGCGATCCGGCAGGCAACAAAAAGACTGTATTTTTGCTGGCTTTTTTAAGATCATGCGCCGCTCGCGAAAGCCGCCGCTAGAAATACGCAAGTAGTCAAGAGAGAGAGCACCCAATGCCGATATACGAATATCGATGCGACAGTTGTAGTCACGAGTTCGAAACCATGCAAAAAATGAGCGAGGACCCGTTACAGATATGCCCGAAATGTGACCAGGAAGGCCTGGTGAAAAAAGTGTCTGCTGCCGGCTTTCGGCTCAAGGGCAACGGGTGGTACGAAACCGACTTCAAGTCCGGCAACAAGCGCAATGTGTGGGGCGACAAGGACCCAGGCAGCAGTGACTCGGGCAGCAGTGACTCGAGCAGCACCAAGCCATCCACGAAACAATCTTCGGAATCGACCGGCGGCGGCAAGTCCGGCGATAGCGGCTCGAGTGCCAGTTCGAGCAAGAGTTCCGATGGCGGTTCATCTTCCGGCAGCAAGAAATCCGATTAGCCGCCTCAACCAGGTATAAGCATGCGCAGTCACTATTGCGGCGAACTCAACGCAACCCAGGTCGGTGAGCGTGTGGAGTTGTGTGGATGGGTACACCGGCGCCGTGACCATGGCGGGGTGATCTTCCTCGACATCCGCGATCGAACCGGAATCATCCAGGTTGTCTACGATCCAGACACCCAGGACAGCTTTGCCAGTGCGGATAAGGTACGCAACGAATATGTGTTGCGAATGACCGGGCTCGTGCGCCCGCGTCCTGAAGGTACCGTGAATCCAGATATGCCCACCGGCGAGGTCGAGGTCCTGGGTGCGACGCTGGAAATTCTTAACGCCTCAGCAACGCCGCCGTTTCAGCTCGATAAGCACTCAGAAGCGGGTGAGGATATTCGGTTGAAGTACCGCTACATAGATCTGCGTCGACCGGAAATGCAGGCACGACTCCTGAGCCGGGCGCGAATAACCAGTTCGGTGCGCCAGTTTCTTGAAAACGAAGGCTACTGGGAGGTTGAAACACCCACGCTCACTCGGGCAACACCGGAAGGCGCCCGCGATTACCTGGTGCCGAGCCGCACTCACCCGGGCGCGTTTTTCGCGTTGCCGCAGTCGCCCCAGGTGTTCAAGCAGTTGCTCATGATGTCCGGAATGGACAAGTACTATCAGATCGCGCGCTGCTATCGCGACGAAGATCTGCGTCACGATCGCCAACCGGAGTTCACACAGATAGATATTGAGGCGTCGTTCGTATCCGAACAGGACATCATGGACGTCACGGAGCGAATGCTGAAGAAGGTGTTTGCAGAGGTGTTGCAGGTGGAGTTGCCGCAATTTCCGGTTCTCACCTGGGACGAGGCCATGGCCCGCTACGGCAGTGACAAGCCAGACTTGCGTAATCCCCTGGAACTCATCGACATTGCTGATCTATTGCGCGATGTGGAGTTCAAGGTATTCAACGGACCGGCGAACGACCCCGGTGGTCGCGTCGTGGCGTTGCGCGCCCCGGGGGGTAGCCAGCTCAGCCGCAAAGCCATCGACGGATACACGGAATTCGTCGCACGCTACGGAGCCAAGGGTCTTGCCTACATCAAAGTCAATGATCTGTCGGCTGGTACCGAGGGCCTGCAATCACCGATCCTCAAGTTTCTCCCGGAGTCGGTCGTGGTTGAAATACTCGAGCGGGTTGGCGCTCAGGACAATGACCTGGTTTTCTTCGGCGCGGATACCGCAAGCGTTGTTGCCGACGCTATCGGCGCGTTGCGCGACCTGCTCGGCCGTGATCTGTCTTTAATCGAAGATTGCTGGGCGCCTTGCTGGGTAATCGAGTGGCCGATGTTCGAACAGACGCGTGACGGAATCACACCTCAACACCATCCGTTTACCCAACCCACCTGTTCGGCTGACGCACTGCTCGCCGAGCCGCTTGCCGCCAAAGCGGCGGCCTACGATGTGGTGCTCAATGGATACGAACTCGGCGGTGGTTCGTTACGGATTCACCAGCAGGAAGTTCAGCAGGCTGTGTTTGACGTTCTTCAGATGGGCCAGGAGGCTGACTTGAAGTTTGGCTTCCTGCTCGAAGCGTTGACGTTTGGCTGCCCTCCGCACGGTGGCATCGCGCTCGGCATGGATCGTCTGGTTATGTTGATGACCGGCTCGCCGGCCATTCGCGATGTGATCGCTTTTCCGAAAACTCAGTCTGCCGCGTGTCCCATGACCGCTGCCCCCGCACCGATAGACGAACATCAGCTCAGAGAGCTTCACATCAGAGTGCGTGGCGGCGCCAGCGCTGCCGAAGCATAGGATTGCCGGGCGGGAAAAGACATGGCTGGACATAGCAAATGGGCCAACATCAAGCACAAGAAGGCGCGTCAGGATGCAAAGCGCGGTAAACTCTATACCAAGCTGATTCGCGAAATCACGGTCGCTGCGCGCCTGGGTGGTGGTGATGTGGACGACAACCCGCGGTTGCGTGCCGCGGTAGACAACGCGCTGGGCGCAAACATGCCCAAGGACACCATTGAACGTGCTGTTGCCCGCGGTGCGGGAGGCCAGGAAGGCAGCGATGTTGAGGAACTGGTATACGAGGGTTATGCCCCTGGCGGGACTGCCATTCTGGTCGAAGCGATGACCGACAATCGCAACCGAACCGTGGCGGAGGTGCGCTATGCATTCAGCAAGCACGGCGGCAACCTTGGTACCGACGGCTCGGTTGCTTACCTGTTCAACCGCCAGGGGGTGATCAGTTTTGCACCAGGTGCCGACGAAGAGCAGATCATGGATGTAGTGCTCGACGCCGGAGCTGAGGATATCGAGTCGGAGGATGACGGTGCCGTGTCGGTGGTCATTCCCTGGGAAAAGTTGAGCGATGTGGTAGCCGCATTGAAGATCAACGGGCTTGAGCCCGATCTCGCCGAGGTGACGATGGTTGCTGCCAACTCCAGCCCCTGTGACACGGAACAGGCGGAGAAAGTAATCCGCCTGATCGATGCGCTGGAGGAGTTGGACGACGTGCAGAACGTATACAGCAACGGCGAGTTTCCAGACAGCGTGCTGGAAGCCTGATCGCTCATGTCCTATCGGGTCTTGGGTATCGATCCCGGATCCCGGATTACCGGCTATGGCCTGCTGGAGATCGACGGCAGCCAGATGAACTACGTTGCCAGTGGTTGTATTCGTCCCGAATCCGGGGCGCTGCCTGAGCGGCTGGCAGAAATCTATCACGGCGTCTGCGAGGTGATCGCTAGCCACAAGCCCGAAATCTTCGTAATTGAAGAAGTTTTTCTGGCGCGAAATCCAAGTTCGGCGCTGAAGCTCGGGCAGGCTCGAGGTGTCGCGATTGCCGCCGGCGTGGCGCACGGGTTGCCGGTGCATGAGTATGCCGCGCGCAGGGTCAAACTTGCGGTGGTGGGTACCGGTAAAGCCAGTAAGGAACAGGTTCAGCATATGGTGCGCGTGATACTACGGTTGCCTGGAACCCCGGCCGCCGACGCAGCGGACGCCCTTGCGATTGCCATTTGTCACGTCAATACTTCGCGACCATGATCGGCCGTATCCAAGGTCAACTCGTTGAGGTGTCCGAAAACACAATCCTGGTGGACACCGGCGGTGTCTGCTACGAGTTGGAGATAACCAGCACCGCACTCACCCGATTGCCGCCAACGAGTTCCAGGGTAACGCTGTTCACCCACTTCATAGTCCGCCAGGACGCGCAACTGCTGTACGGGTTTGCGAATCGCGAAGAACGAAATCTGTTCAGGACCCTTATCCGGATCAACGGAGTCGGTCCCAAGCTTGCACTGAGTCTGATATCGAGTATTGCCCTGGGTGATCTGGCGCGTTCGGTGCAGGACAACGATATCTCGCTGTTGACCAGAATTCCTGGTGTCGGGCGCAAGACCGCAGAGCGACTGCTCGTAGAGTTGAAAGACACGCTCGCGGATGTGTTGATAGTTGAAGAGGTCAGCGGCGTCCGAAGCTCCAACCGGGCGGCCCGTGAAGCTGAGCAGGCGTTGATCGCGCTTGGTTACAAACCGGGCGAGGCACGCCGGGTGGTCAGCAGCGTCGACATTGAAGCCTTGAGTACCGAACAGATCGTGCGCGCGGCGTTGCAACGCAGGGCCCAGCGGGCGGAGGTGACTGGTTGAGCATCGAACCGGACCGGTTGGTGAGTCCCGCAGAGGATACTCAAGAGATCAGATTCGACCAGGCATTGCGACCCGAGCGTCTGTCCGAATACATCGGCCAGACGGTGGTTAAGGAACAGATGGAGATCTTCATCGAGGCCGCCCGCAATCGAAATGAGGCTTTGGACCACACGTTGATTTTTGGTCCGCCGGGGTTGGGCAAAACCACGTTGGCCAATATCATTGCTCGAGAAATGGGCGTGTCGATCAAGTCCACGTCCGGGCCGGTTCTGGAACGCCCCGCCGAACTTGCCGCCATGCTCACCAACCTCGAGGCCGGCGATGTTCTGTTCGTCGACGAAATTCACCGCCTGAGCCCGGTTGTCGAGGAGATTCTGTACCCGGCGCTGGAAGATTTTCAGATCGACATTCTGATCGGTGAGGGCCCTGCGGCTCGCTCACTCAAGCTTGATCTGCCACGTTTTACGCTCGTTGGTGCGACCACCCGGGCTGGCCTGTTGACTTCGCCACTGCGTGACCGCTTTGGCATCGTGCAACGATTGGAGTACTACACGGTCGAACAGCTGAGCGACATTGTTTCGCGTTCGGCGCGCAAGCTGGAGCTGGTGGTTAGCAATGATGGTGCAGCCGAAATCGCCGGGCGGTCCCGCGGCACGCCACGCATTGCCAATCGGCTGTTGAGAAGGGTGCGCGACTGGGCGGAAGTCAAGGCGGACGGCCGCATTGACCGGTCAACGGCGGACGCGGGCCTGAATATGTTGAAGGTGGATGTGGAGGGGTTCGACAACATGGACCGGCGTTTGCTTTTGGCCATTATCGAGAAATTTTCCGGCGGCCCGGTCGGTCTGGATTCCCTGGCAGCCGCCATCAGCGAAGAGCGCGACACGATCGAAGACGTGCTCGAACCGTACCTGATTCAGCAGGGTTTTCTGATGCGCACACCGCGCGGACGCATCGCCACCGAAAAATCCTATATGCATTTCGGGCTCACCGTGCCCGAAGCGCTCGAGGGAGGCTCTCAGCATCGTCTCGATCTCGATCAAGGAACTCGTTAGTGCCCGAACCATTGTCGAT
>JAYGEV010000454.1:0-2041 GCA_046582225.1 Pseudomonadales bacterium | reverse complement strand
CAACTTTGCGGCTGCTATACATTATATTGCGTGCACCAAAGAACTGAGTGATGCGGAGAAGTTGGCTAATGAAGTGCGGTAACGGTGGGTCGAAGGGAGTCTGGTTTTTGATTGCGTTGCTGGCTGGAGTGGGCGTGAACGCCAGTGCCGCATCAGCCGACGTCACGGAAAACGAAGTCGGCGAAAACACCTGCTTCCCGGCGCATTGGTGCCTTCCCGGGACCACCGGCGTACCTGGAGTGAAACCGGAACTGAACATCAAGGTTGGTGAAAATACCTGCTTTCCCGCGCATTGGTGCAAGGCTGAGGCGTCCGAATCGACCGTTAACGTGGCTCCGGCCCCTGACCATATCTCATCGGTGGTCGGGTCCTCTTGATGGCACCGGCACAGAATAAAACCGTACAAACCAAATCAAGCGTAAAGACATTCCTGCGCTCGGTCGACAACGCCAAGCGGCGTGGAGAATGCGTTGCGCTCATCCGTTAGGTACATGAAGAAGAAGTACCCCGACGCCTAGAACTCGGCCTGGCGGGAGCGAACAGTCCCGCGCGTCGTCGGCTAGCTCTCCGGTGCAGGATCGAACAGGTACGGATCAAGACTCGTTTGCGCCGCAATGCGGTATTTGTGCCATCGACCGCCCCCGTAATAAGCCAGGCTGCCAGGTTCCGCATCGCCATGTCCGTTGTAGTAGGAAACACAATCTCGTAGCGGGCTGGTGTTGATATCAGCGACGCGACAGTGTTCGGCGTACTCGTTTTCGGATTCTTTCTTCACGTCAACGATGCCGGTGCCGTGGTCTCGCATGGTTTTCAGCATCCACACGATGTAGTCGCCGTGCTCCTCAATCGCGTTGGTGAAATTGAAGCTTCCGCCACCACCCTGGGGCCCGGAGACAATAAACAGGTTTGGAAACCCGTTGCTGTGAAGGCCGAGGAATGTTTTGGTTCCTTCGGTTTGCCACTTCTCCCGCAGCGTCTGCCCGCCACGGCCGGTGATCATGTTGAACGTGGAAGTTGCCATCCATTGAAATCCGGTCGCGTAGATCAGCACATCCAGCGGGTATTCCTTACCCTCGTGCACAACGCCAGCCTCGTTGATCAGGGAGACGCCACGAGGTGCGGTATCCACCAGAGTGACATGTGGCATGTTGAACACCGGTAGATATTCATCGTGGAAAGTGGGTCTTTTACAGCCGTACGGGTAGTAGGGTTTCAACGCTGCCGCGGTTACCGGATCCTCAACGATGGCGTCCACCCGGGCACGAATCTGCTCCATGATGCGAAAATTGGTGTTCAGCTGCTTTTTGATCAACTCGGGCAGCGGCAGTTTTCTAGCGTGCTGTTTGCGCTCTTTGAAATCCGCAACCTTGCCTGCCAGATAGTCATCGTTTGCTTTGATCGCGGTGCGACCTTCGGATATTTTTGCGAACCGTGCGCGCCTGGCCTTGGCCCAGCCGGGTTCTTCGGACCAGGTTTCGATCTCTTCCTGAGTGGTCTCGCGTTGATCGCGCACGTCAATGGACGAGGGCGTGCGTTGGAAGACGTATAGTTCTTTCACGATCTGGGCAATCTCGGGAATCACCTGCACGGCCGTTGCGCCGGTGCCGATGATCCCCACAGTTTTCCCTTCTAAATCGATGTTGTAGTCCCACCGTGAAGTGTGGAATGTTTCGCCTTTGAAGGACGTCATGCCTTCGATTCTTGCCAGTTTCGGCGTCGTGAGAATGCCGTTGGCCAGCAGCACGAACCGAGCGCGCATTTTGTCGCCACGATCGGTGAACACCGTCCAGCGTCCGGTTGATTCATCCCACTCGGTCTTGTCCACGGTGGTGTGGAACAGGCAGTGGTCGTAGAAACCAAATTTCTCTGCCATGTTCTGGCAGTACTCCATGATTTCGAATCCAGACGCGAACTTCATCGTTGGCATGTAGCCCATTTCCTCGAGCAGCGGCAGATAGCTGTACGATTCGACATCACAAGCGATACCCGGGTATCGGTTCCAGTACCACGTGCCCCCGACGTCGCCGCCTTTTTCACAAAA
>JAYGEV010000353.1:0-5525 GCA_046582225.1 Pseudomonadales bacterium | reverse complement strand
CCTTCGGCGGCAGCCGAATCAGGTACCGGTAACGTAATCGATGACCAGCGCCACGCGCCGGTTAGCAACACCGTCGGCTCCCCAGGCCTTCCACCGTGATCATCACGTTGAAGTGGTGATGGCGAATCACCTCTGTGAACTCATCCAGCGCTGGCTTGTCTTCCTCTCTCAATTCTGAGTTGTCGTAGGTGAAGTGTGCACTCATCTCTACGCGCAAGCGGCCTTGCACCACCGCGATCTCGGCATCATATCCTTCAAACTTGCGATTTAACTGCCCGGTCAGTTCGGAGAACAGATCGGTCATGTCGTTGAGCTGCCCCTTGAAGGTTTTCGTCGCTGGAACGCAGATCTGAAACGGTCGAATCGAACTTGTCGCGCTTGATGTATTGAGTGCAACCAGCCAGTACGATGGCGACAACCAACACCGCGACCGGCAACCGGATCTCTCGGTGGATCATATGTTCCCCCAGTTTTTCCATGAACAGGGCGCGCACCGCACATGCGTGGATGGCGCTGCGGGCATCTTATAGCCAGCTTCGAGTTGATGTTCCACGCCGAAGGCGATTCAATCCACCGACTATGAACGTGCCCGATGCTCTATTGGCGAACCTGCTCGATGTCTGGCCCGTGGCGCACCTGTCCAGCGTCACTCCACGGGGCAGGCCCCACACGGTTCCGATCGTGTTTTGCCGCGACGGTGTTGCGATATTTTCACCCATCGACGGCAAGACCAAGAACGGACGACCGCTGCAACGTGAGGCAAACATCATTTCAAACCCGCGCGTGGCCGTGCTGCTCGACGAGTACAGTTCAGACTGGGCATCGCTGTGGTGGGTACGTCTGGATGCCCAGGCAACGATCTACAACCCGGGCGCTGAGCATTCAGCTCGGCTGCGAACGCTGCTGAATGCAAAATACCCGCAATATGCCGCGCCCGACCTGTTGCCCGACCATCCCACCTACCTGCGCATCAGCTGGAATCGCGCTTCGGGGTGGGCCCAGGAGGACCTGGCCACCTCGCTAGGGCGTGCTGTCGCGTCCGACAATCCTTAACGGACAGCAAACAGCGTCGCTCCGGCCTGTATACAATAGCCGCTTTTGTTCCCAAGGAATCCCAGTTGATCGACGCTCACCATCGCCTCATCGTTCTCGGCTCCGGACCCGCCGGCTACACTGCCGCACTCTACGCGGCGCGTGCCAACCTGCAGCCGGCGCTGATCACGGGCGTGGAAGTGGGTGGCCAGCTGACCACCACCACCGAAGTGGAGAACTGGCCAGGCGGACATTCCGATTTGCAGGGGCCGGAACTGATGGTACAGATGGCCGAGCACGTTGAACGCTTCGAGGCTGTCATCACCAACGACTTCATCGCTTCAGCGGACCTCACAACCAATCCCTTTCATCTGCACGGAGATTCCACTTACACGTGCGATGCACTAATCATCGCCACGGGCGCATCGGCAATGTATCTGGGGTTGCCGTCTGAAGAAAACTATCTGGGCCGCGGGGTGAGCGCCTGCGCCACCTGCGACGGATTCTTTTTCCGCAATCAGTCGGTTGCCGTTGTCGGGGGTGGCAACACCGCCGCCGAAGAGGCTTTGTATCTGTCGAATATCTGCAGCAAGGTCTATCTGGTACATCGGCGCGACGAGATGCGCGCCGAAAAAATCCTTCAGGATCGACTTTTCGGAAAAGACAACATCGAACCGGTGTGGAACCACACCCTGGCCGAAGTTCTGGGTGATGACTCCGGCGTAACCGGCGCGCTCGTTCAAAGCACCAACGGTGCCGAGAAAAAAAGTCTCGATGTCACCGGCGTTTTTATTGCAATCGGACACACGCCGAACACAGATATTTTTGCCGGGCAGCTCGATATGACCGGCGGCTATATCACCACCATCAGCGGGCTGGAGGGCAACGTTACGGCCACCAGCGTCCCCGGAGTTTTTGCCGCGGGCGATGTAGCGGATCAAGTTTATCGCCAGGCAATCACTTCCGCCGGGTTCGGCTGCATGGCGGCACTGGATGCAGAAAAGTATCTCGATGGGGTCGCCTGATCCATTTTCGTTAGAGCCATCAGGCAGATTCGGATATGCTTCGCGCCTTAAATGTCTCGCAACAAGGCGAAAGTGCTATGTCCACCCAGGATCACGAACAGGTATCGATTTACCCATTTTCTGAAGACGAACGTGAGGATCTCCTCAGCAAGGCGGGTGAGTGTGTATTCAACTGGTCCACCAAGGACGGGTGGCCGGTAGGCGTGGTGCACGGCTTCGTCTGGCACGACGGGCGGGCGTGGATCACCTGCGGTGCACATCGCCATCGCGTCTCAGCGATTCGCCGCGATCCGCGATGCTCGGTAGTCGTCAGCGGCATCTCAGCCCCAAACGGGCCCAACGGCGCAATCACGATCAAGGGTCGGGCGATCATCCACGACGACGAGGAAACCAAACGCTGGTTTTATCCCGCGTTGGCTCGGGGACCTTACGGACGCGCCGGCGCGGAGATAACGCCTGAAGCAGATGAACAGGCCAAAGCATTCGAAGAACGGCTGGACTCACCGCTGCGGGTGATCATCGAGGTTGTGCCGGAGAAGTGGATCACCCTGGACAGCGACAAGATGTCCAAAGACACCGCGGGCGAACTCTCAGACGACGAGCGCGGGCCGCTGCTCGAAGCCGATGCGCAGCGCATGCCCGATGAACTCAAACGCCGAGGGATCGACTGATCTCCGCCCGACCGTTTCAAGCGGAGTCATAGATGGAAAGCTACACCGACAAGGTCGTCGTTATTACCGGCGGCGCGACAGGTATTGGATTTTCCTTTGCCAAACGTTTTGGAGACGAAGGCGCCAAAATTGTCATTGCAGGTCGGCGCCAGGCAAAGCTGGATGAGGCCGTCGGGGCGCTGGGCGCGCTCGATATTGACGCGACCGCCTTTGCCTGTGACGTGGGCGAGTACGACGCCGTCGAGGCACTGGCATACTTTGCGTGGAATACCTATGGCCGGGCCGACGTGATCATGAACAACGCAGGTGTGAGCCAGATGCCCTCCACCGTGATCGATGCATCGTCTGAGGAAGTGGAGCGCATGTTGCGCATCAACTTTCTCGGCCTGTGGAATGGCGTGTCGGTCTTCGGCAAACGGTTCATCGAGCAGGGTACGCCCGCGGCCATCTACAACGTCGGGTCAGAAAACAGCCTCTATAACTTCGTGCCCCGGGCGTTTGCCTACGAGGCCAGCAAACATGGCGTGCACGCTCTATCCGACGCGCTGCGCGAAGAAGTCCCTGACTTTATCGAAGTCTGCTTCGTGCTCCCAGGGTTTGTCTCTTCTGAGATGACTGACCCGTTCGGCAAGGGCCTGACCATGGAGACCGACCGATACACGGCCATTGCCATGGCGCAACTCAAAACCGGCGAATACTACGTGGTTTCACACGCCTACAACATGGAGCGCATCACTCATCGCTACGACGAAATCAGCAGTGCATACGCTAAATATGCCCCCCGGTATGATGGCGACGAAGAATTCGATGCCCGAATGCTGTTCTCGCGGATGAATTCGGGCTAGAACGCAATAAGATGATGGAACTACAAGCAAAGAGAATCATCGTTACCGGTGCGGCACGCGGGATGGGCGCCGCGACCGTTCGGGCTTACGTGCAGGCCGGCGCACACGTTGTCGCCATGGATGTCTCCGACGAGGCAGGAACATCCGTCGCCGCAAACGCGAATGAAGCTGGTCCCGGCACAGCAGCGTATCTGCACGTCGACGTTGCAGACAGGCACAGTGTGGAGGCGGCGTTTGCCGAGGCGGCTGAGCGTCTGGGCGGACTCGATGTGCTCGCACACCCGGCCGCGATCCAGCGCTCGTCAGACGCGGGTGATGTGAGCGTCGAAGACTGGGACCTAATGTTCGCGGTGAACGTACGCGGTACCATGTTGACCAACCAGTTCGCACACCAGCACATGAAGGCATCTGGCGGCGGCTCCATCATCAACTTCGGTTCCATCTCCGGCCAGCGTCCGGAACCAATGGCTGCCGCTTATTCAGCCGCCAAGGGCGCGGTGCACTCCTGGACCCGTACGGCTGCCGGAACGTGGGGTTCCGATAACATACGCGTCAACGCCATTCTTCCCGCCGTGGTCACTCCGATGTACAACGAGGCCAGAGCTCGACCCATCGATGAGCAGAAAATCGCCAGCTATCAGGTCAACCAGGTTGGCATCGCCATGGGCGGTGAGTACGGTGACCCTGACAAAGACCTCGGCCCGGTGATGGTGTTCTTCGCTTCAGACGCATCCTGGTTCATTACCGGGCAGCTGATACCGGTAGACGGCGGTCAGACCAACGTACGCTGACACCATCTGACGAGAAGCAGTTGCCTCCATTTGCTATAGTTGCCGAGAAAATCGCGCCGGGAGTCGGACATCGCAGAACTGAATCGAGACACGGTCTCCATCTACTACGAGTGGCTTGCGACAGATCAGCCGGATGCACCAACCATTCTGCTCAGCCACGGCTTCAGCGCCACTTCCGCCATGTGGCGAGGACAGCTAAAGGCACTCGGCGAACATTGCAATCTGATCACGTGGGACATGCGGGGCCATGGAAAGTCTGCCAGCCCGCCCGACCCGACCCTCTACTCAGAGCAGCACACCGTCGAAGACATGGCGGCAATCCTGCAAGCATGCTCGGTCGAGCAGGCCATCATTGGCGGGTTGTCACTGGGCGGGTACATGACGCTTGCTTTTCACCTGGCGCATCCGGAAATGTGCAGCGCGCTGATGTTGTTCGACACCGGGCCCGGCTACAAGCGCGACGACGCCAGACAAGGGTGGAACAAGACCGCCAACGCAACCGCCGCAGCGCTGGAATCTAAAGGCTTCGCAGCCCTGGGTACCGGAAGCGAAGTCCGCGTGGCGCAGCATACGTCTGCAGCGGGCCTGGCCCACGCCGCACGGGGAATGCTCGCCCAGGTGGATGACCGGATCATTCAATCGTTGCCGAACATTGGGCGACCAACCCTGGTGTTGGTCGGCGAAGACGACCAGCCTTTTCGCATTCCCACGGACTATATGGCCAACAAGATTCCCGGCGCGCAGAAAGTTGTCTTACAGAGCGCAGGCCACGCATCGAACATCGATCAACCCGCGGCGTTTAATCGGTCTGTGCTGGACTTCCTAGCGCGGCTGTAAGAGACGCGCGAACTCCGCGATTCCTCGCGCAGCGTGCTTTGCCAGCCGAACCTTAGGAGCTATCGCCCGCTCGTTCCTTGGCCAACGCCGCTTCGACAAACTTGCGTTCGGTTCCGTCCAATCTTGCCTGCATACCCTTGTTCATTTCATCAAGAATTTTGGCGGCGAACTCGTCGCGTTGGATTTTCTGCCAGTACGTGGCGACTTTCTCCGCTGCGAGGATAGGATTGTCCACGTCCAGTCTCGGCACGGTCTCCTCACACAACCACAAGGCGGGGACCAGCGTGCAATCTGCCCGCGTCAATGAATCACCAACCGCGAAAT
>JAYGEV010000286.1:0-7988 GCA_046582225.1 Pseudomonadales bacterium | reverse complement strand
GGCGGGATGAATGAACAGCGGCACGTTGAGCTCGGTAAGTTTGGCGTAGAACCGATCAAGGCTGGGATCGTTCAGGGGTCGCCCGAAATCGGTACCGATGTAGGGCGCATACATGCCGAGTTCGTTGATCGCGCGTTCGGTCTCCTCAATCGCGAATCCCACATCCTGCATCGGAATCGCTGCGAACGCGCCGAGGCGCTCTGACCGCGAAGCGACGATCTGCGCCAGCGCATCGTTGTGAATGCGGCAGAACGTCTGTCCCGCAGCCGGTTCAATAAAGTGAAAGTAGCTCAGCGGATTGGGTGAGAGCAGCTGATAGTCCAGTCCCGCCACGTCCATGGCCTGCAAGCGCAGGTCCGGATCCATGAACGGGCCGCCTCGATAGCGCACTCCGTGCAGTTCATAGCTGCCGACCCTGAATCGCGGCGCCGCCTCGCGGCCAAGCTCCGGTCCATGATCGCCGGCCGCGCCCATGGTCTCCTCCAGCACGGCGTGGGCGTGCACGTCGATGGTTTGTGCGGTCGCTAGACTCAATCGTTGTTCCTCAGATTCACAGGGCTGGAGGATTATTCCCCAAAGCAGGGTGGACGGGCCAGCACTTACGGGTGCCAGAGGTGGTGGTAACATCTGCTGATGAGCGTCTGTTGATGCGCGTGGAGGGTTGAACAGTATGAACTGGGCCAGAGTGCGACCAACCGAGATTGCCTGGGAGCAATTCCATGATCCGCATGGCCGCCCGACCACGCCGGTCCGGATTCTCAAATCCGGCGATGTGCAACTGTTGCAGGCGCAGTTTTCCGCCAATTTTGAAATCGGCGTGCACTGGCATCCGTTTGATACGATTTACATCATCACCCGCGGTGAGATGAGCGTTGGCGATGAAGGCGTTTATCGACCCGGCGATCTGCGCTGGGTCAAGGCCGGACATGCCTACGGTCCTGAGCGAGCGGGCGCCGAAGGAGTTGAGTTCTACCTGATCAGCCTCGGCGGCGAGGTCGGCTTGAACTGGGCGGACCTCTACGAGGTGCCCGGTGAGTTGGACGCTCGTTTGAGCGCACTTGAGAATCGCTGGGGGCGGATCAATCTCGATGACGTCGCCTGGCAGGAATTTGATGATCCGGCTGGCAGGCCGACCCAACCGGTACAACTGCTGTTCAACGACGATCCCTACGTACTTCGCACGCGATTCGAGCCTGGTTACGTCGCCGGCGAGCACTGGCACGATTACGACACGATTTACTTCATCACCCGCGGGCGTATGCGCTTCGGTGCAGAAGGCTGGTATGAGACCGGCGATATTCGCATGGTCGACGGTGGTCGCAGCTATGGGCCCGAAGAACCCGGCGAGGATGGGGTCGAGTTCCTGCTGGTGAGTTGCGGCGGACCGGTGAACCTGCACTGGGCGGATCTCGAACCCGCGCCGAACGGGCCGCTGCTGGTTACGGGCTAGCGCCGTCACCGACGATCATCTGCGTTGGTAGAACCGAGCACTTCACAATTGCGCATGGTTGAAGACCGATTGCTTTTTTGTCACCGTAAGCGGCTCGATTATCCGACATTCCAGAGGTAGCGGTGTCTGACTCGCGCGAAAAAAAAATGGTCCTGGCGCGGCGCCTGCTCGCCCTTCATGAGGCTGGCTCCACCGATCAGGCGCCGGAGACCATGGTGCAGTCGCTGGATGCCTACACCAACCCTGAGCGTTTGCGCCACGAGTACGACCGCATTTTCAAAGGTCTGCCGCTGCCATTGGCCTTGAGCTGCGAGGTGGCGCAACCTGGCGACTACCGGGCTATGACCGTGATCGATGTCCCGGTGCTGATCATCAGAGGTGAAGACGGGGTTGCCCGGGCGTTGGTGAATGTCTGCCGCCATCGCGGCGCTCCGCTGGCCCAGGACGGGCATGGGCACAAACGCGCGGGTCGCTTTACCTGTCCTTATCACTCATGGACCTACGACGACCATGGCGATCTCGCCGCAATGTTCGGCTCGAGCACATTCGGCGACGTCGAACCTGCCAGCCTCGGACTCAGGGCGCTGCCGTGTGCCGAACGTTCCGGATTTGTCTGGGTTGGCCTCACGCCGGGTAACGATTTCGACATCGACGACTGGCTGGGCGAGTTTCGCGCTGAGCTGGATTCCCTGCAGCTTGGCGATTGGCACGTTTATGCTCAACGGGAGCTTCAGGGCCCCGGCTGGAAGGTCACCTGGGATGGCTATCTGGAGGGTTACCACCAGCAGGCCGTGCACCCCCAGACCGTCGGCAAGAACACCATCGCCAATCTGATGACATGGGACACTTACGGGCCTCACCAGCGGTTTGTGTTCGGGCGCAAGTCGCTTCCGCAGCTCGCCGAACTCCCCGAGTCGCAGTGGGAACCTGATGAGCACATCAGACTCATTCACTCTGGATTTCCCAATCTTTCCGTCTCTGGAATTCTCGGCGGCCATTGTCTGGTCAGCCAGGTGTATCCCGACCTGGCGATGGACAAAACAATCACGATACAGACGGTTCTCACCGCGGAGGAACCCCGCAGTCAGGCCGACAAGCAGGCCGCGGAGGAATTCAGTCAGATGGCGCTAATCGCGGTGCGCGACGAAGACTACGGCATGGGTTTTAAGATTCAGGCCGGGTTGAACTCAAAAGGCAATGATGCATTCATCTTCGGACGCAACGAACCCACGCTGCAGCACTATCATCGCTGGGTAGAACGATTGTCGCAGTGGTCCCAGGTGCGGTCTGGCGGGTAACGCGTTCGTTTGTCGAAACGTTCGCTATCTCAACTCGCGAAAAAAACTCCGCAACTCGTCCACCATCAGATCGGGCGCTTCGGCAGCCCCGAAGTGACCGCCTCTGGGCATCACTGTCCAGCGTCGCAGGTCGGTCTTTTCTTCGGCGATGCGACGCGGCAGCTGGACCACGTCTTTCGGAAATATCGCAAAACCGGTGGGCGCTTCAAGTACGGGTGTGCGATCGTGTACGAGGTCCCAGGGCTTGTTGAAGTGCTCGAAGTACAGCCGCAGCGAGCTGGTGAACGAACCCGTACACCAGTACAACGCCGCGGTGGTGCACAGGTGGTCGCGATCGAATGCGGTTTCGATGTCACCGTTGCAATCGCTCCAGTTGCGTCGCCGCTCCCACAGCCACGCTGCCATGCCCAGCGGAGAGTCTGCCATCGCGTAGGCCAGCGTCTGGGGATCGCTACTGTGCACCGCGACATGACTGTGTATCAGTGGTCGGGATTCAGCGGCGCGTTCAAGCATCCATTGCTCATCTTCGGCGTAAGCATCGGCGGTCAGCGCTCTGCGATCGACGCCCGGGATGACCGGCAGCGCCAGATGGGTACCGATCAGATGTTCCGCATGGGCGTGGCTGAGTTGTGCGGTCACCAGCGCGCCCCAGTCGCCACCGTGGGCTGCGAACCGCGAATAGCCGCACACATCCTGCATCAGTCGAACCCAGAGCTTTGCGATGATGGCGACGTCGACGCCGGATGTCGTCAGCGGCGTGGAAAAACCAAAGCCAGGCAACGATGGCACGATGACGTCGAATGCATCCGTCGCATCGCCGCCATAGGCAGCCGGGTCACTTAGCGGTCCGATCACGTCCTTGAAATCCCAGAACGTCCACGGCCAGCCGTGGGTCAGAATGAGCGGGATCGGATCGGGGCCTTTGCCGGGGGCGCGCAGAAAATGCACGGGGATGTCGTCGAGTTCGACCTTGAAGTGCTCGAACTCGTTCATCTGTGCCGCTTGCGCGGACCAGTCCCAGTCATTGGCCCAGTAACCGGCGATATCGCGCAACCATTCTTGAGGTACGCCGTAGATCCATTGGTCCGCGCCGATGACGTCGGGCCAGCGGGTGTTCTGCAAACGCGTGCGAAGATCATTCAGGGTGGCGGTGTCGATGGCTGCGACGAATGAAATTGCGTTGGTCATGTGCCTCACCGATACAGTTTGGAACAGTATAATGGTTCGCGTTGGGCCATTGCGGTGCTGGATTGGATACCCTGCAGACCATTGTCGAAGACGATCTCAGTATTGTCGCGCTGCCGGTGTTCGTGCTGGCGGTGTTGCTTGAGGCTGCCTGGTCGGCGTTGACCCAACGCAAGCTGTACAACCTGAAGGACACGCTGGCATCGTTGAGCATGTTGCTGGCCTCCGGGGTTGCGGAAGCTGTTCCGCGCTTTGCTGCCGTTGCCGTGATGATCTATCTGCACGATGTGAGTCCATTGCGTGATGTGGTGGAACGCCAGTGGTGGGCGTGGCTGGCGCTGTTTGTTTTCGATGACTTTTCCTACTACTGGTTTCACCGCCTGAATCACGAGATACGCCTGTTCTGGGCCGGTCACGTGAATCACCACTCGTCGGAATATCTGAACTTCGGCACTGCATTGCGGCAGGGCGTCGGCGAGCGCGTTCACAAGATGGTGTTCTGGTTGTGGCTGCCACTATTGGGTTTCGACGTTGGCATGATACTGACCGTGATCGGGGTGAGCCTCATCTACCAGTTCTGGGTGCATACCGAGGTTGTGCGCAAGCTGCCTGGTTGGATCGAAGCGGTCTTCAATACGCCGTCTCACCACCGCGTGCATCATGCATCGAACACCCGCTATCTCGACTGTAACCACGCCGGGGTGCTGATTATCTGGGATCGCCTGTTCGGCACCTTCAGCCCCGAAACCCTGTCGGATCCACCGGTGTACGGATTAACGAAAAACATCCACACGTTTAACCCGCTGAAGGTTCTGTTTCATGAGTACGCTGCTTTGTGGCGCGATGTGAATCGAGCGAGCGGGTGGCGCGACAGAATGAGGTATCTGTTGCTGGCTCCGGGCTGGTCGCACGATGGCGAGGATCGTCGAGCGCGAACGTTGCGCTCGATGGACTTTAGGCCGGGTACAGGTCGGTGAAGTTTTTCGCAAAGAACAGCGACCTGTCGGCATCTGACAGCGCGGTGGTTGAACGTTCGAATCGCCCGATGGGATCCCGGCCGCCTTCTGCATGCGGGTAATCTGAAGAGAACAGGTACAGTTCAGGCGCCGACTCTGAAACAAGCTGCGCCACGTCTTCGAACGGGTAAGGTGTAAACCGAAGCTGGTCGCGAATCTGCTCGGAGGGTTTGCGGGTCATTTCGGCAAGGTGCGGTTCGGAGCGTGCCCAGATAGAGGCTGCGTGATCGAGCCGGCGGATCATGTCGGGTACCCAGCCGGCACCGATCTCGATAACGCCGCCGCGCAGGTTTCGGTGTCGCTCAAGCACACCATCGAGCACCAGAGAAGAGACGAAGCGGTGCGCGGTGTGATGAATCACGGTGAGATCCTTGGAGCCGATCACTTCGGCGCCGCCGCGTGCAGTCTTGCGTTCGGGCCGGCCATCGTTCATCCACGGATCCGGTATGGATAGTGACCCACTGCCCACGTGCAGGATGAATGGCATCTGCAGTTCTGCCAGCATCGACCAGATGGATTCGTGCAAAGGGTGGCCAGGCGAGCGTCCTCCCGGAGCATCCGCGGCAACCCAGGCGGCCCCGAGGCCGAGTTGATGGGCGTGAGCGATTTCCTCCATGGCCAGATCCGGATCGTCCAGCGGCACCATGGCAACCCCGATCAGGCGTGGGTCGTCGGCGCAGAACTCGGCCATGGAACGGTTGTGTGCCCGGGCTGCGCCGTAACGAACCTCCAAAGGATCGGCTTCGAAGATCAGTCGGGCGCAGAACGACGAGAATACGACCTGGCGTTTGAATCCCAGCAGGTTCAGAGCGGTTGTGCGTTCGCCGCCATTGAAAGCGCCCAGCGCATCGTGCCATTTCGGGCCTCTGGTCAAGCCGTCACCCAGGGCGGTCAGTTCGCGAACGACGTCTGGTGCGTGACCTGGACGACCCTCGTAGGCGGTCAGGTCGAAAGCACCCGTTGTTTCCAGCGGTGGCAGGCGATCGCGCATGTCAGGGTCGGCATAGCTGCTGAGGAAATCCGGCAGCTCCATCAGGTGGCTGTCGGCATCGTGAATCAATCGGTCACCGGCATAGCTCATCAGCGCACTCGCTCCCAACGCGATCGTGGTTGAAGTCTACCAGTGTGCTCCAACGCCTGCTCTGGGCAGCGCCATGCTCTGGGTAACGCCCCGGTGTAGTATTAGCAGCAGGCAAACGAGCGAGGGGCGATGATGGGCGACGTGTATCGATTGGACGGAAAGGTTGCGGTGGTAACCGGCGCGGGGAAAGGAATTGGTCGAGGTATCGCGTTGTGTCTGGCCGAGGCCGGGGCTGACGTGGTGGTAGCCGCCCGTACGTTGAGCGATGTGCAATCGGTTGCGTCAGAAATCGAACAGCTCGGACGGCGAGCCATGGCGGTGTCGGTCGATGTCACCAGTTCCGAACAGTTGCAAACTCTTGCGGTAGCTGCGAAGGAACTTGGAGGCATGGATATCTGGGTCAATAACGCCGGTGGTTTGCCCGACGCGACACCGAGGTACCTCACGCGTACGCCGGAAGATCGCTGGGATGCGCAAATGGATCTCAACCTGAAGGCAGTCTGGATGGGCGCGGTGATCGCCGCTGAGCACATCGACAGCGGCTCGATCATCAACATCTCCTCCAGAGCCGCCCAGGGTGCGTCGATCAAAAATGGTCCCTATGGGGCGTCCAAGGCTGCGGTCAATAATCTCACTCAGACGATGTCGATCGAGCTGGCCCCAAAAATACGGGTCAACGCCGTGGCGCCAGGACCGATTCCAACCGAGAACTTCATCCAGTCGACCAACTTCCCGACCGACAAGCCCCTCGAAAAGATCATCGGGGTCCCTCTAGGCCGTCTTGGCGAGCCGGAAGACATTGGCCACGCCGTGGTGTTCATGGCGTCTCCCGCTGCGAGTTGGATCACTGGTCAGTGCCTGTATGTGACAGGAGGTGTCTAACATGAGTGCCACGCTCGATCCGGTAAAGGTAGAAGATCTGGGCAGCATCGAGGTGCGTGAGCGGTATGCGCGTGACGGGGTGCTGTACGTTCCCCAGGCGCTGCATCCGGAGTGGTTGATGCTCATTGAGATGGGACTGCAACGCGTGCTCATGAACTCCGGACAGATGAAACACAAGTTCTTCGAAGATACCCCGGGGGAGTTTATCGAGACCGTGCGGAACTTCGAGGTTACGCCGGAGATTCAACGGCTCGCTTACGATTCACCGGTGGCTGACATGATCTCGACCCTGATCGATTCAGAACAGATCTGGCTGTACTCCGAGGAGTTTTTTATCAAAGAGGGCAGTGGCTGTGAGCGAACGCCCTGGCATCAGGATCTGCCGTACTGGCCGCTGAACGGGCAGCAGATCGGTTCGGTATGGATCTCGCTTGATCCGGTGCCGCAGAGTGAGTGTCTGGAGTTAGTTCGAGGCTCTCATCGGGGTACGATGTACGACGGTTTCGATCCGAGCAAGGTAAACGTCGACCCGACCGCCCCATACTACGATTCCGAACTGCCGCCGTTACCGGACATTCAGGCCGAGCGCGATCAGTGGGACATCGTTGCCGCCGATATCACACCGGGAGACGTGGTGATCTTTCATCCGGGCGTTATCCACGGAGGCGGTCCCACCAAACAGGTGGACCGTCGCCGCGCCATCACCGTTCGCTGCTACGGCGATGACGTGGTCTACGTTAAGCGGCCCGATTCACGACCAACCGTGCCGTTGACACCGGGACTGTCGCTGGCGCTCAATCCCGGGGATCCGCTGCGCCATCCGTATTACCCCAGGCTGCGGCCATTGCCAGAGCATCAACGGGTGTAGGGCTAACCGGTCGCGTCGCGCTGCCGAAAGCCGGGCGGGCGTTTGCCGTTCTCATCCAGGATGTCGAATTCCTCGCCGAGGTCTTCGACCCACTGAATGGTGCCCGTTCGCGACATGAGTTCGTCGCTGGCAAGCATGGCCACAGCGCAGCGGCCGACGAACAGTGGCGTCTGCGACTTCGATAGATCCATTCCCTGTGCTTTGGCCG
>JAYGEV010000274.1:0-5439 GCA_046582225.1 Pseudomonadales bacterium | reverse complement strand
TGCCAGCAGAAATGATTCTCTACGTTGCCGATCTTGGCGCACCGGGCTCGGGACCGGGGCTGTTCACCGACGGCACGCCGGCCAGTGGGGTCACCTATTCCTTTGGCGGTCTGGTAGATGCCACGGATGACATGGAATTTGACGATGGCACCTTGACGTACAGCTACGCTCCGATACCCGATGCCCAGGGCTATGACCCCAACGTTATGGCGTTACGCGTAAATCCTTCTGGTGCGCTTAATTTTGGCGTGAGCGGGGACCCGTATTTCGAGTTCCTGTTTCGGGCGAAAATCCGCTAGCCCGACGGTTCAAGCATCTATTGCTTGTCCGGCGTTCTTCTTTCCGGATCAGCCAGTTCGAAAACATACAGCGCCTGGCCGTCGGCCGGTTGGTATATTTCCGGGCTCATGGTGGCTGTGAGTGCGCGAAACACGCCGATTCCCGTGGGCACGGCGATAAACTGTCGGCCGTCTACGGCATAGGTAATCGGAAAGCCGTGCAGTGGGGCGCCGAGCCGTGTTTCCCAGAGCACCTCCCCGCTGTGCACGTCGAAGGCCTTGAAATAGCGATCAACGTCGCCGACAAACACCAGCCCGCCGGCGGTGGTGAGGGCGCCGGTCAGGAACATGGCTCGCTGCTCGTGGCTCCAGGTCTGTTTCATCGTGCGCACGTTGAATGCGGCCAGCTTGCTCAGGTTGCCGTTGCTGCCGGGCATCTCGTAGGAGCGTGAATCACCCCCGTAACCGCCCGCGCCCAGGGTCCGCTCAACGTTGCGGCCGACCATGTCAGCACACAACTGGTGGAGAGGGATGACCAGGTTCCCGGTTTCGGGGCTGTAGGCCATGGCCTGCCAGTTGTGTCCGCCGTATATGCCCGGGCATGCAGAGATCGGGTCGCCGATATCCGCGTCGAGAATGTCCTGGCGATACGTCACCTTGCCGGCGTCGTGGTCGAGGGTGAAGATGTTCTGATACACGGTTTCTGTGAAATCGATGAACGCGCCGGAGCGACGGTCGAGCTTCCATAAAATGCCGTCCTTGCCCACCGTGAACAACCATTTGTCGTGATCGGCGTCGATGAGGACCCGCTCGAACGCGACGTCCATATCGATGGTCTCGCCGGGAACGTGCTGAAAGTGCCAGACGATGCGTCCGCTATCCGGCGCGAGCGCCAGCGTCGAATTGGTATACAGTCCGGCATCGTTCGCCGACATGCCGCGGCTCGCGGCTACCCACGGCTTTGCCTGGGCCGTGCCGATGTAGAACAGCTTGAGCGCTGGGTCGTAGCTCCCGGCGATCCAGGTGTCACCACCAGCGCGAAACTCCGGTGGGGTGCCTGCCCAGGAGGCGTCGTTGGGATCGCCCGGCAGGGCAATGGTGGAAGTTCGCCACAACTCCGTGCCGGTCTGCGGATCGTGCCCGGTGATGAAACAGCCGTCCTGCTTATATCGCTCGCAGCCGTTGATGCCGCTGAGCACAACGCCTGCGCCAACGATTGGTCCGCTGGTATGGGTATAGCCGTGCCGGTAGTCCGCCTTGACCGTGCGCCACAATTCCTCGCCCGTTCGTGCGCTTATCGCAACCAGTGCCGCGTCGTAGGTGGCCAGGAACAGCTTATCGCCATGCAGGGCAATGTTGCGCAATGGGCCACCCAGGGTCTTCGACTCTGCCGGGTACCGGTACGCATACTCCCAGATCAGGCTACCGGTGCCGGCGTCCAGTGCCTGAATGATATTTCCCGGATGGGTGAGAAACATCACGCCGTCGTGTACCAGCGGCGTCACCTGGTTGCTGCCGTCACGCATGGCGATGGCCCAGGCGAGTTTGAGCGTTTTGACGTTGCCCGCATCAATCTGATCCAGCGGGCTGTAACCGTGACCGTCCAGCGTTCGGCGCCAGCTGAGCCAGTCTGCGGCGGGTGGATCTGCCAGCATCTCGTCGCTCACCGCGCGGTACTGCTCGATGGATTTGTTGAGGAATCCCGAGCGACTCCTCGCCGCGGCGTCGATGCTGCCCGCTTCGGCCCATGATTCCCAGGCCTCGGTTCCCTCGATCACGGTGGCGGTCAGAATGTTCAGATTTGAATCCGCGCTCAACACGCCAGGATCGTGCCCGTTGGCGGCGAGGAGGTAGGCAACGATGGCCAGGTGTTCGGATTCGCGCAGCGATGCGCTGGCGGCTGGTGGCATGCTGGCGCGGTTGTAGCGCAACAGGTCTGATGTGGTCCGTGGCCCCCAGCGGTCCATGAAGACCGGTCCTGCCAGCTCGGCGCCGTGGGCGGATCCGCGCAGGGTGAGCGCATGGCAGCTTGCGCAGTTTGCGTCATACAACCGCTTACCGAGATCTCGCTGAGCAGGCTCCGGGTGCGCGAGTCCAGCCACCAGCAAGCCGACCAAAGCAACAGTGTGTTTCATCGATCTATCATAGCGACAGCTGTGAATGGGATATACTTTTGCTCCGCTTCTTAGAGGATGCAGCAATGCTGCTGAGATGGTAAATCGCGGAAACCTTCAGGTCGCCGCCGAACTCGACGCGCTCGTGACCAACGACATTGCGCCAGGCACGGGAGTGGAGGTCGACGCGTTCTGGGCGGGTCTGGAACAGTTGCTCGACGATCTGGTGCCAAAGAACGCAGCGCTGCTCGAGCGCCGCGATGAACTGCAGACTGCCATCGATGCGTGGCACACCGAACGCCAGGGCCAGGCAATCGACCCGGACGAATACCATCGGTTCCTCACCGGGATCGGTTATCTGGTCGCGGACCCGGGCGATTTCCAGATCTCTACAACCAACGTGGACGATGAGATTGCCCTGATTGCCGGACCGCAGCTGGTGGTGCCGGTCATGAACGCGCGCTACGCGATCAACGCGGCCAACGCCCGCTGGGGAAGCCTGTACGATGCCTTGTATGGCACGGACGTTCTGCCCGAAGAACCGGGGCGTGAAAAAGGCACCAGCTACAATCCGGCCCGGGGCGAACTGGTGGTGAGCCGCGCAGCCGAGTTCCTCGACGCCAGCGTGCCGTTGGCCGGGGCCAGCCACACCGAGGTCGTCGCATACGGAATCGGTGACGATACCGGTCGGCGCCAGTTGCGCGCTATTCTCGACGACGGGGGCAATACCGGCCTGGAGAACCCGGATCAGTTTGTCGGGTTCGTTGATGAAGCCGATCCCAGTTCCGTTCTTCTGGTCAACAACGGCCTGCACATCGAAATTCAGATTGATCGTGAGCACGCGGTGGGTCGGGCCCATCCGGCAGGGGTCAAAGACGTCGTTTTAGAATCGGCGGTAACCACCATTCAGGACTGTGAGGATTCGGTGGCTGCGGTGGATGCCGAAGACAAGTGCATCGTGTACGGCAACTGGCTCGGGTTAATGAAAGGCGACCTCGAATAGGTCATGGAAAAAGGCGGTCGCACGATTACCCGGCGTCTGAATCCGGATCGCGAATACACCGGACGTTCCGGCGAGACGCTGACACTGCATGGGCGCAGCCTGATGCTGGTGCGCAACGTGGGGCACCTGATGGCCACCGATGCGGTATGCGATGGCGCGGGCAACGAAATGCCCGAGGGGATTCTCGATGCGGTGTTTACCGCCTTCGCCGCGATGCACGATCTTCAGCGCACCGCAGGCTTGCGCAACTCGCGTACCGGTAGCCTGTATATCGTCAAACCAAAGATGCACGGCCCCGAAGAGGTCGCATTCACCGGTGAGCTGTTTGGACGGGTGGAGGATTTGCTGGGACTGGCGCCCAACACCTTGAAGGTCGGCATCATGGATGAGGAGCGCCGCACCACCGTGAACCTCAGGGCATGCATTAAAGCTGCGAGGGAGCGGGTGGTATTCATCAACACCGGGTTCCTTGATCGCACCGGGGATGAGATTCACACCAGCATGCTCGCCGGGCCGGTGTTGCCCAAAGAAGTGATCAAGGTTCAACCGTGGATCCACGCCTATGAAGACGCCAATGTGGATGCCGGACTCGCGGCCGGATTCAGCGGCGTTGCGCAGATCGGAAAAGGCATGTGGCCAAAGCCCGACGACATGAAGGACATGCTCGAGGCGAAAATAGGCCACCCTGAAGCCGGCGCAAACACTGCCTGGGTGCCGTCGCCGACGGCCGCGACCTTACACGCGATCCACTATCACCAGGTCAGCGTCGCCAGTCGGCAGGCACAACTTCAAAAACGTGAGCCGGCCAAACTCGCAGACATTCTGCGCATACCGCTGCTGGCAGGCCAGAACCTGTCTGCGCGCGAGGTTCAGGACGAACTCGACAACAATGCCCAGGGCATCCTTGGTTACGTGGTCCGTTGGATCGATGAAGGCGTGGGATGCTCCAAGGTCCCCGATATCCATGACGTGGGATTGATGGAAGATCGCGCGACGTTGCGAATCTCGAGCCAGCATATCGCCAACTGGCTGCATCATGGGATCTGCTCGAAGGATCAGGTGGATGAAACCCTGCGGCGCATGGCGGCGGTGGTCGATGGACAGAACGCGGGCGATTCGGGCTATCAGAATATGTGTGCAGACCTTGATCAAAGCGTGGCGTTTCAGGCAGCGAGCGATCTCGTATTCAAGGGGATGCAACAGCCCAACGGCTATACCGAGCCGGTGCTTCATGCGCGGCGCCGCGAAGCCAAAGCCCGACAACGACAACCAACATAGTGAGCATGGACCAGTGAGCAAAAAGAAAGTTGGCGTTCAGCTGCCAAATCAGGCGCGCGACCAGACGGTCGAGCAGCGCTACTCCCTGGAGCTGGAAGCGCTGGATTCGGTTGCCGAGATCATCGACATCCGCGCCGATACGCCCGCCGAGTTCGCCGCGGGGGTTGAAAACGTAGACGCCATCATCACCTCCTGGGGATTGCGCATCGACCAGCAGGTGATCGATGCGCTGCAGCGTTGTGTGGTGATCGGCGTGGGAAGTGTCGGCGTGGACATGGTGAATATCGATGCCGCCACCGCAGCTGGCATCGTGGTCACCAACGTGCCGGATGTCTTTATCGAAGAGGTCGCGGACCATGCCATGTCCCTGTTGCTGGATATGGCCCGTCTTACCCCAACCATGGTTCGCATGGCGCGCGAAGGCGCGTGGTATCAGGCGCGGCCGATATTGAGCAAGGTGCCACGTTTGCTGGGTCAGACCCTTGGCCTGTTTGCGTTTGGCAACGTGGCGCGCTGTACCGCGCGTCGCGCCAAGGCGTTCGGCATGCACGTCATCGCTTACGATCCCTATGTGAGTGAGCTGGAAATCACCGGTGCCGGGGTTGAGCCGGTGAGCTTTCCGGAATTGCTTGCCCGCAGCGACTACCTTTCGATTCATGCACCGCATAACCAGGAGACGGAGCATGCCTTTGACATGGAGGCGTTTGCCCAGATGAAAGACACCGCGGTGGTGCTCAACACCGCACGTGGCCCCATTATTGACGAG
>JAYGEV010000223.1:0-5484 GCA_046582225.1 Pseudomonadales bacterium | reverse complement strand
CAAAGGTATCTCCGTGTCGAACAGCGGCACGGAGAAAAAAATGAAGTTCCCAACAACGTCGGCCACGGGCCGCATGGCGAGGTCTATGGCCTGGTCGATATTCAATTTGGCGGGACTGCTTCCAGTTTGCTTGTTGCGCTTATGGCTTCGATCATAAACCATGCCTGCAAAATTGCACCGGGAGCTGATGTGCTTAGATCAATCCATCTCACTTTGGCCTATCTCACTGTTCTGGGATTCGTGGTTCGCGGAATCTGGGCGCTGACCGACTCAGCGTTTCGATCCCAGAAGTGGGTGAAGATAACCCCGCACGTTATCGACACGTTGTTGTTGCTGGCAGGTGTGGCGATGGTCGTCGAGCTCAGCATCTCGCCGTTGGAGGGTTGGCTCGCCGCCAAGTTGCTTGGATTGGTGGCCTACATAGGGTTTGGTGTGCTCACAATGCGTGCAGGCACGCAAAACTTGAAGATGGTGGGATTCATCGGCGCGCTGGCCAGCGTCGGCTACATCTTCGCGGTAGCGTTCACCCGTAATCCCTGGCCGTTGTGAGTATTCGCTGCTTTGGCGGGGGTGCTTTTATGACGCGGCCAGTTGCGACCTCGCCTTTGGAACTCCTCGTTTCGCAACCACAAGGACCACGGCGGACTCGATCACGAAGCCGAGAATCAGGATCAATGAAGCGCTCACGTAGTTCAGCCAACCCAGGCTGAAGCAACCCTGAGCCAACAGGTAAATTCCGACAACGCGCAATATTCCTCCGGCCGCCATGCCTCCCGTTCGGTGCTCCACCATCAAACGCCCGTGATAGTAATTGCGAAAAATAATAACGGCAGGCAGCAGGCACATCACCAGCATTACATCTGCCGATGCCGCCCGCACAGCTTCGGGGATAGCCATTAGATCGCGCCAGATCAGATTTGAAAGTGGCGTAAGGGCTAGCAGCAGCATGATTGCGGTGATACCGGTGCCTACGATTGCCATGAACCGACGTTTCTCTGGCAGATCGTCCAGGCCGAACGTCACGAAAAAGTGCCGGAACTGATTGGCCGCCTGCTGAAACATCATTGCCAGATCGAAAGCAACGCGCATGGCTGCGATGGCAAATACTCCGTCCGGAGCGCGGGCAACAAATGCATAAAGTATTGGTCGTGACAGTGCAAACATGACCCCGGTGGTGGAAATCGGAACGAAGAACCGTATCAGTTTGCTGTAGCTGAGGTCTTCATGCTCGACGACCTCAGGGAGGCGATAGAAATTGGTCTTTATCCAGACCGCTCCGCCGACATAAATACACAGGGCCAGTGCTTCTGAACCGACAAGCACATACACGGGCTTGTGTCCGAGCGAGAAGCCAACTATCAGGCCGAGAATCACGCTCGTTAGATAGATGACGGTCAATGTCGTTATCCAACCGGTAAGCCTTGCCTGTACCAGCAGCCCCGTGTAGTAGAAACGCAGGGCACTCAGCAGGACCAGCGGGGCGAGGTAAACGAGGTACTCCGTTACCCGCCCGGTTAATGTGGCGTCGATGCCGTAAACCGCAGCAATTCCGTCTGCGCCCAGCTGGGTATGACCGATGGCCAGCAGCGGCACCATGACGAGTAGACCTACCGCGATAACAAAGCGTTGGGTACGAGCCGTTCCGGCATGACTCCGGGCGAACACATTGGACAGCTGGGCGTTGAAATTCAGACAGGCCCGAAACATGCCGAAGGTACTGTAGGCGAGCGCAAAGACCGCAAGCTCAGTGACGGCTTCAGGAAAGCGAGCAAGCGTTGCGTTCTGAAACTGTACAGAGAGCACCATCGCCAGGCCGGTGAGCGCAAGCGGCCAATAGAATTGCCAGTACTGGCCCATCGATGGGCTAACCTTCGATGAACTGAGAGAGGGGGGGTTAGACAGCGGTTCCTACTCAGTCGAGCGAGCGACCAATGAGTTCCTTCATGATCTCGTTGGTGCCCCCGTAGATTTTTTGGACTCGTGCGTCCGCGTACATTCGCGATATTTCGTACTCGTCCATATAGCCGGCGCCGCCGTGAAGCTGCAGGCACTCATCGATAATCTCGCACTGTTTCTGGGTGCACCAGTACTTGGCCATGGAAGCTGTGGTGGCGTCGAGCTGCTTGTCAACGAGTTTCAGAACGCACTGATCGACGAACGTACGTGCGATCAAGGCTTCGGTTTTGCATTCTGCCAGCTTGAACTTCGTGTTTTGAAAATCGAGCACGCGCTGCCCGAACGCTTTGCGTTCCCTGACAAAATCAACAGTGATCTCAATGGCGCGTTCCATTGCCACCACGGCTGCCTGGGCGATATTCAAGCGCTCTTGAGGTAGCTGCTGCATGAGCTGAACAAATCCGCGGCCTTCCTCTTCTCCGAGGCGATTGGCTGCTGGTACGCGACAGTCCGCGAAGGACAGCTCCGAGGTGTCCGCTGCTTTCAGACCCATCTTCTTGAGGTTGCGGCCGCGTTCGAAACCAGGGTTGTCCTCCGTTTCAACCACGATCAGAGAAATGCCCTTGGCACCCAGGTTCGGGTCCGTTTTTGCAACCACGATGACCAGATCCGCGTGTTGGCCATTGGTGATGTAGGTCTTGGAACCGTTTATCAGGTAGTCGTCGCCGTCGCGTAAGGCGGTTGTGCGAACAGCCTGCAGATCCGAGCCGGTATTCGGTTCGGTCATCGCGATCGCCCCGACCATTTCGCCACTCGCCATCTTCGGCAGCCAGCGCTGTTTCTGCTCCTCGGAGCCGTAGTTGACAATGTAGGGGGCAACAATGGAGCTGTGCACCTGGTTTCCGAAACCGCTGACTCCGGCGCGCAGCTGTTCCTCCATAATGACCGTCTCATGGCGGTAGTCTCCGCCGCCGCCACCGTATTCCAGCGGTACCTCCGCACATAGAAATCCGGCCGATCCCGCCTTGCGCCATGCGTCGCGATCAACTTTCCCCTGCTCGATCCACTTGTCGTTCAAGGGCGCAAATTCCTTCGTGAAGAACTTACCAGCGGCGTCCTGAAGAATTCTGAGTTCGTCGTCGAGCCAGGGAGATTGGTAGTTTTTGTGAAGCACGCAGACTCCTCGTTGCGGTAGCGGTGCTAAGGCCATCCGGCGCGTGGATAGGGTGCCTGGCAGACTTCGATGCGAGCCGAGTGCTCCCGTTTGCAGGCTTCCGGCTCCGAGGAGCCCGATGTCAGGATGTATAACGTAGCGCCGTCTCGACCGCCGAGCATGCAGGCGAACGCGCCGCGATCCAGGGCAATCTTGTGGGTCACCTCACCGCCTTGGATCTGCCGCAGGCACTCGTTGGTAGAGGGCGAGGCCGACCAGATCCCGCCGTCGCTGTCCAGGCAGATGCCGTCGGGCACCGCACCATCGGGCAGCTCGGCCCAGATCCTTCGATTGACCAGATTCGCTTCCGCGTCAATGTCGAAAGCGGTGAGGCGGGAAGCGAACGTTTCGGCGACGATCAGAGTACCGGCATCGGGCGTAATGACTGCGCCATTGGGGAACATCACGTCGGTTGCGACCACTCGGGCGCTGCCATCGGGTTCGACCAGGATCAGCTCTGCAGTTTTAGCCTCGGCCTGTGCGTGCAGATCGAATCCGAAGTTCCCGACGT
Source organism: Pseudomonadales bacterium (assembly GCA_046582225.1). Lineage (GTDB taxonomy): Bacteria > Pseudomonadota > Gammaproteobacteria > Pseudomonadales > Azotimanducaceae > JAYGEV01. The sequence goes on along the minus strand of JAYGEV010000223.1, from coordinate 1,864 downwards.
AGGCACGGCCATTGCGGTCAACGACCATATCGTTGCAATCAAACCCCGCCAGGTCGGACAGATTCGCGTGCTCGGTGAGGCTGCCACCGTCCCAGCGTAGTACCCGGCGGTCGGTCATCGAGACCACGAGCAGGTCGCCGTCAGGTAGCCAGCCCAGGCCCGATGGCTGATTTTTGACTTCCAGCTCCACCCGGGTTGTTCCGTGGTCATCGACGCTGAGCACCTGGTGGGCGTGCATGTCGGAGAACCAGAGCCGTTGGTCGTGCCAACGAGGCCCTTCGCCGAAGCACAGATCCGTGACCAGCGTGGTTGTTTGCATAGGCTTGCCTGGGGTTCCACGGACAGCTTAGCACGCCACAGATTCCTCGACGGTGTGCTGGCAGGTGCAGTTCACGCGTTTGGCAGGGGTCGCACTTTTCTGTAGTGTGTCGACAGCCGGTCCGGGGAATGATCGGAAAAACAAGGAGATACACATGAATATTGCGAAATATCTGTTTGCCGCTTTTTTGATGGTTGGTCTTACCGCCTGTGGTCAGGGTGGGGACGGTGCCGAGGAGGCCCTCGGATCTGCGCCCATGGCAGCCGATGACGGGGATCGTGGTTCCGTCGATGTCGAGGCCGTTGTTGAGGCTGCGGAAGCCGCGGCGGATGAGGTTGCCGAAGAAGCCGGCGACATGGCTGCAGAGATGGGTGAGGTAATCGAGGAGATCGCCGAAGAAGGCATGGACGCTGCAGCGGAAATAGCGGGCGAACTACCCGATCTGTAACCGAATTGCGGCCAGCGCCTGCTGCCTGACGCGGACCGCGGGCTGGAATTCGCGAACCTGCAGACCTTAGACGCCTGCGTCTGCGCTAGGCGTGACCGCGGGCTCGATCCTGGCTAGAAGTAGCGTCCGCTAAGGGGTACCATCGGCCCCCAAATGGGGTCTGGGCAGGCCATATTTCGGCACTTCTCGGCGATAGTACACTTGAAAGGGGACCACCATGACAGACGTCGTTATCGTCGATAGCGTGCGCACGGGCCTGGCAAAATCATTCCGTGGCAGCTTCAATCTCACGCGGTCCGACGACATGTTGGCCCATTGCATCGATTCTCTACTGGACAGGAACCCGAACGTTTCGCCGGACGAAGTGGAGGATGTGGTTGTCGGGGCCGCGAGCCACGTGGGCGAGCAGGATGGGAATCTGGCTCGACTGGCGGTCGTGCTTTCGAAGCTTCCGATCACCACGGCCGGAGTGACCATTAATCGATTCTGTTCTTCGGGATTGCAGTCCATTGCGATTGCCGCCAATCAGATCGCTTCCGGACAGGGCCAGATCGCGATCGCGGGCGGCGTGGATTCGATATCGATGCGCACGCGCCAGGACAGCGGCAAGTCCGAGCCGAACCCGAGACTGGTGGAGGAAAAACCCGATATCTACATGGCCATGGGCAACACGGCTGAAGTTGTGGCGCGGCGCTATCAGGTGACCAGGGAAGCCCAGGACGAATACTCGCTGCAGAGCCAGCAGCGTTATGCCGCGGCGGTCGACGCCGGCACTATCAGTGAAGAAATTGTGCCGATGGCGGCCACCATGCTGAAGGTAGATAAGGAAACGGGTGCTGAAAGCCGCGTGGAAGTGATTGTCGACAAGGATGAATGCAACCGCCCGAGCACCACGTTGGAAGGCCTTGCGGCATTGTCGCCGGTGTTCGAGGAGGACGGCACGGTGACGGCCGGCAACGCATCGCAACTCTCCGACGGCGCCTCGATGACGCTGCTGATGAGCGCAGATCGTGCCGCACAACTCGGGCTGGAGCCCATTGGTATCTATCGGGGTTTTGCCGTCGCCGCCTGTGAGCCCGACGAGATGGGCATCGGGC
>JAYGEV010000005.1:0-1653 GCA_046582225.1 Pseudomonadales bacterium | reverse complement strand
CGGGCGACTCCTCGAGATCGGCCCTCGCCCGCTTGAACAGCCGATAGAAGTTCGCCGTGGTCTGCTCCGCCAGCTGTTCGTATGGCCACTGCAGAAACTCCGAGAGATAACGGGCGGTGTCCACAACGAACAACGGTTCATTGGTCTGCCCACGATAGGGCACGGGCGCAAGCCACGGACTATCGGTCTCCACCAGCAGCCTGTCGCGCGGAATCTGGCGCACCACATCCCGAACGTTGGCGCCGTTGTTAAACGTAACGATTCCGGAAATGGAGATGTAGTAGCCCAGATCAAGCGCAACCGAGGCGAGATCCCAGGACTCTGTAAAACAATGCAGAACGCCGGTCACTCCGGCGTGATCTTCAAGCAGCTCGCGGGTATGTGCTGAAGCGTCACGGGTATGCACGATGATCGGCAGCTCGACATCCGCCGCCAGATTGAGGTGGTATTCGAAGCGCTGGCGCTGTAGTTCGCGGGTGCGCTGGTCCTTGCCATAATGATAATCGAGCCCCGTCTCTCCCAACGCGACTACCCGTGGATGGCCAAGGTGGTCCTCGATCCAATTGGGTTGCGAATCTGCCTCCTGCGGGTGTTGACCGACACTCGCCCAGACGTCGTCGTGGCCCTCGGCAATCTGCAGGACCTCGTGAATGCTGTCTTCACCAATGCCGATGCACAAGAACGCCCCGATGCCAGCCGAACGTGCGGCATGCAGACGCGCATCGGGATCATCCAGATAGTTGAGGTGACAGTGTGAATCAACCAGCAAGGCTGGCTACATCGTGTGGGTATGTCGATCCGTGCAACGCGCCGGCAAGATAGGTTTCGATTTTGGACCGCGCAACGTCGTCCTGATCGTTGAACTGCACCCCAATGCCTGGCGCCCGGTTGCCTTGAGCGCCTTTCGACGTCACCCAGATAACCTTCCCAGCCACGGGAATCGTTTCGGCTTCGTCCATCAGGTTGAGGAGCATGAACACCTCGTCGGCGAGCTCATATTCCTTCTTTGTCGGCATGAACAGCCCGCCATTTCGAATGAAAGGCATGTATGCGGCATACAACACGACCTTATCCTTGATCGCCAAGGAAAGGATGCCGTTTCTAGCGCCTCGTTTCGCCGCCATACCCGCAGATGTCCTATGTGCTGAGTACTACAGACTGGGATGATCCGCGTGACGCCGGGAAGTGTCAATCGTCACAACGAGAGGCCCATCACAATGCGCCGAGTGACCCGGGTACTAAGTCCCAAGGCCGTGCCATTTCACCACCAGCCTTCCGAGCAGCAGTCTCGCGTTGGCGCTGTTGGTGTTGAGCAACTGGTGGCGAACCCAAAGCAGCTCATCTGCGAATTCAAAAAGCCGGCGGGCCACAATATCCCCTGCCTCATGAGCTGGCATGCTGCGGGAGAGCATCCCCTTGATATGCCGATACCAACCCCCGGTGATCTCGGTCGGGTCGCGGGCCAGCAGATCATTCAGACATCCGAGCGGCTGGCTCGCACCACTGATGGCCTCGAGGACTTGCCCAATCGGCGCCAATTCTGCAGAGAGTTCGGCAGCCACGAGAAGAGGCGCGCCGGCATTGCCCTGAAGTCGCTCGTCAAGGTCTTCATCGCTCCACTGTTCGACCAGCCAATCCCGCGCGCCGCCAGCA
>JAYGEV010000607.1:0-4167 GCA_046582225.1 Pseudomonadales bacterium | reverse complement strand
ACGTTCGCCCAATGTTCGAGTGGATGCCGGTGTTGCTGATATTCCTGTGCTCGGCTTTGACCATGCGCATGTGGAGCGAAGAACGGCGCACTGGCACGCTGGAATTCGTTGCCACGGTCCCGGTCAGCGCGTGGGATTTCGTGCTCGGTAAATTCCTCGCCTGCTGGACATTGCTGGCCGTGGCGTTGTTGTTGACCCTCCCACTGCCGGTAACTGTTGCGCTGATTGCCAATCTCGATTGGGGTCCAGTGTGGGCCGGGTATGTGGCGGCGTTGTTGCTGGGTGGCGCGTATCTGGCCATCGGCTTGTTCGTCAGCGCTCGAACCGACAGTCAGATCGTGAGTCTGATCATCGCGGCGTTTGCCTGCGGTGGATTTTACCTGCTGGGCAGCCCGGTGCTGACAGATCTGGTAGGGGGTGCGTGGGCGGACCTGTTGCGCGGCCTCGGTAGCGGTTCGCGCTTCGAATCAATCACCCGTGGCGTTCTGGATCTGCGAGACCTGTATTTCTACGCCTCGCTGCTCGCAGCTTTTCTGGTGTTGAATGTATATGCGCTGGAGGTGCAGCGCTGGGCGAAAGACGCGCAGGGCGCGCGCCACCGCCGCTGGCTCCTCGGCACCAGCCTGCTGGTGGGCAATCTTCTGCTTGCGAACGTGTGGCTGGCCGAGTTTACCGGGTTGCGCGTGGACGTGACCGAGGGCCGCATTTACTCTATTTCGTCCGCCACCCGGGGTTATCTTGCGCAACTCCGGGAACCGCTGCTCATTCGCGGCTATTTCAGCAACAAGACCCACCCGTTGCTCGCACCACTGGTCCCCCAGATGCGTGATCTTCTCAACGAATTCGAGATTGCCGGGTCAGGCCGCGTTCGCGTAGAAATAATCGACCCAGCGGATGATCCGGCGGCGGAAGACGAAGCCAACAGCAAGTATGGCATCCGTCCGGTGCCGTTTCAGATCACCGACCGCTACCAGGCAAGCCTGGTGAACTCCTATTTCGACGTGCTGCTCAGCTACGGTGACGAGTATGAGGTGCTGGGTTTCCGGGATCTCATCGAGGTCAAAGTGGTGGGTGAGGCTAAGCTTGATATCAAGCTCAGAAATCCCGAATACGATCTTGCGCGCACGATCAAAAAAATTCTGTTCGGCTTCCAGGGCGGCGGCGGAATTTTTTCCAACATTTCCGATCCGGTGCAATTCACCGGCTACATCTCCGCCGACGACAGACTTCCGCCCGCACTGGTGGAGTACCGCAGCATTCTCAATGAGACGTTGGAATCGTTGCGTGAGGAATCCGACGGGATGTTTGCTGTCGAGATTGTCGATCCCGACGCGGGTGACGGCAGCATCGCGCTTGATATTGCCGAGCAGTACGGTTTTCAACCCATGGCAGCGAGCCTCTTCGATACCAATTTGTTCTACTTCTATCTCACCCTGCACGACGCCCAGACGCTCATTCAGGTTCCATTGCCCGCTGCCCTTTCACTCGACGCCAGCAAGCGTGGGATACAGGAGGGTTTGAAGCGGTTTGCATCGGGACTGTTGAAGACGGTCGCGCTGGTGGCGCCGGAGGCTCAGCCCGCATACATGGGGATGGGGCAACCGCCCCAGGGCAACCAGTTCCAGCAGCTCAAAGATTTTCTACAGAACGATTTTAACCTCGAAACCCCGACCCTTGGCGACGGACAGGTCCCGGAGAGTGCGGATCTGCTGATGGTGGTCGATCCGGACAACCTCGACACGCGCGCGCTGTTCGCCATCGATCAATTTCTGATGAAGGGCGGCACGGTTGTCGTTGCCGCGGCGCCGTTCAGCACGATGGTTTCGCAGCAGAGCCTGTTTGCCAGGCCTCGCACCACAGGTTTAGAAGACTGGCTCGCACATTACGGAATCGATATTGCTCCACAACTGGTCATGGATCCGCAGAACTCGGCGTTCCCGGCGCCGGTAACCCGGGAAGTAGGTGGATTCAGCTTCCAGGAACTGGTGATGCTCGACTATCCGTATTTCATCGATGTGCGCGGTGAAGGACTCAACGAAGACTCGCCGATTACCTCGAGCCTGCCCCAGGTGACCATGAGCTGGGCGTCATCCATCGAACTCGATGCGGACAAGCAGGCAGATCGAACGGCGACGGTGCTGCTGAAGAGTTCGCCTGGAAGCTGGCTGTCCGAGGACACCAATATCATGCCCAGGGTCGATGAGTTTGGGCTGTCGGGATTTGCGCCCGAAGGGCCCCTTGCCAGCCGGACGCTGGTAGTTTTGGTAGAGGGGCGTTTCGATTCGTTTTTCGCTGGTAAACCCTCGCCGCTTCTCGAGCCGGTAGAAGATGCTTCGGAACCACAAATCGACCCGGCTGCAGATGACCAGACGCCGGACGATACCCTGGGAGTGGTCACGAGCGTGATAGGGCGCTCTACGGATTCGGCGCGGCTGTTCGTGTTCGCTTCCAACGGGTTTCTCGCCGATCAGTTCTTGCGAATGGTGGGTTCGGCTGACGGCACCATCTACTCAAATACTGTCCAGATGATGGCCAACGTTGTCGACTGGTCTTTGGAAGACCAGAGTCTGCTGGACATTCGTAGCCGCGGCCACTTCAACCGCACCCTGCCGCCAATGGAAAGCTCCGAACAGGCGCTGTGGGAATACCTGAACTATGTGCTCGCGCTGATCGGCGTTGGTGTCGTGTTCGCCATTTACCGGTGGCTCATGGCGGGTGCCAGGCGTACCTACGCGGGCTGGCTCGCCGGAGGTGCATCGTGAGCGGCCGCGTTGGCTTGCTGGCAACGCTGATCGGCCTGCAATTTCTCCTGATTGCGGTGTTTGGATATCTGGACTTCGCTGATTCTTCAATGCCCGCGCCGAGCTTTCTCGAGTTTGTCATCGAAGACGTGGATCAGCTTGTCATCAGCGGCGATGGCGAAGAGGTCGAGATGAGCAAGGATGAGGGAGGTTGGCATCTTGCGGGTGGAACGCCAGCCGATGGCGGTAAGATAGACGGTGTGCTGGGTAAACTCGAAGCGTTGGACGCGCAATGGCCGGTTGCTACCAGCGAAGGTTCGCGTCAGCGGTTCGAGGTCACAGCGGAATCCAACCAGCGTCACATCCAGATGTATGTCGGTGGCGACACGGTGGCAGAATTGTATCTTGGCACGTCACCCGGGTACCGGCGGGTTCACGCGCGAGCCGCCGGGGCTGACGAGGTATTCAGCGTCGACTTTGCCAACTTCGAGGTGCCGGTGGTGGAAGATGATTGGCTCGACAAAGACCTGCTGCAGGCGGTGGGGGGGGTGACCGAGGTAATACGCGAGGGTGCCTGGACGCTCAGCGATGCCGAACAAGGCTGGATGCTGGCTGCTCCCGAGCTTGAGCGGGACACTGCGGATCCCGATGCCGCCGAGGGTCTTGTCAAACGAATCACCGATTTGCGGGTTACCGGTTTCGCGCCTGAACACGGCAACCTCGCCGACAGCGGCACCTTCATTGTTACCGACGAAGCTGGCCGCCACCAGCTGAGGATCTATCACGACGATCAGGAAGATAGCTACGCTGTAGAATCCGACCGCGTGGCCGGCCGCTTTTCGCTGGCGACCTACATTGCCGAACAGGTCCTGGTCAGTGAACAGGACCTGCGCGTTTCGCTTGAAGCTGAGGAGCCTGCTTCCGCCGGCTAGATGTGAACGATGACAGCCACTGAAAATAGCGCTGCACAAGATTTCGACCTGCTGTACCCGCGCATTGTTGCGCTAAAACCGATGATCGAAGCGCTTGCGGATGATGCCGAACGGCAACGCCATCTGAGCAACGTTGTGGCGCGTGCTATGGCTGGGGAAGGTTTGTACCGTGTCGCTGCACCTCGGCGGCTAAATGGCGCTGAAGCCCACCCGATTGCGCAGATCAAAACCATCGAAGCCATCTCCGAAATTCATGGGTCCACGGGTTGGAACCTGATGATCGGTATTGAGGTCATGGGTATGCTCGGAGCCGTCTACGACCGGGCAGTGACCGACAAGCTCTATGCGGATCCTGAGCTGATCATATCCGGGGCATTGAACCCGTTGGGGAAAGCGGTTCGTGAGGCAGGCGGGTACAGGGTTACCGGTCAGTGGCCGTTCGCGAGCGGGGTGCACAACGCGCACTACTTCTGGAGTCAGAGCGTTGTCCACGA
>JAYGEV010000541.1:0-9082 GCA_046582225.1 Pseudomonadales bacterium | reverse complement strand
CGATTGGAGTACCAAACGCTTCTCGAGCCTGCGCATAGTGTATGACGTCAGCGCCTATGGGACAGATATAGTTCTGGTTTAAGAGAGTGTTTTTGTTGATTCTAAACTGAGGAGTTGAGATGAAACAGAGACCAGCAGGCGGAGCCATTTTTCCCTTCTAAAATAGTGCGTTATGTCCTTCGTGTTTCCGCTTCTAATTCCAGCGTTTTGTCAGGTGAACGTAGGGTGAATAAAATTTGAATTGTTGTTCACTGGAAGAGAGCTAGGTCAGCAGTTAAGGGCAGGGCAGGTGACCACGCCCCTACCCCCATACATAAACTAGAGCCTCTGCAATTTGAGTAGGGTTTGGATGTGAACCAAGCTCAAGAGCCATGGCGGCTTGACTCAAACTAATGAGCCTCCGGTAAACCCGGCGCGGTTCAATCACGCTCGATGAGTTCTTGCGAGACTATGTTGGCTGCCGATTTCGGCCTGAGGGGACCATCGATTCAGGGTGTTCGGTCAAACGCGAGGCTGGCTGCCCCAACAACCCCAGCCCTGGTTCCCAATTCCGCGCGGACCACCCGAACCCGGTTTGCTGGTGCCATTGTGGCTTTTTGAATGCTCTCGTTGGTGGACGTCACAAACAGCTCGTTTTCCTGATTCATAACGCCGCCGCCCAGGACGATCAATTCGGGCAGAAAGGTGTGCAGGAGGATACACACGACTGTGTTGATGGCCTGGCCCGCGCGGTGGACGACTTCCCGAGCGTCGTGATTTCCCTTCGCGGCCTGCACAAACACCTCGCGAGAGTCTCGCAGGCCCAGAGATTTTGCAGCTCGGGTAATCGCGGTTCCAGATGCCATCACCTCTAAGCAGCCCTTTTGACCACAGTAGCAATCCGGACCATCAGGATCGACTGGGACGTGTCCGAGTTCGGGATGCGCACCGTCTATGCCGCGGTGAAGTCGTCCCTGGATAAGGACCCCGCCACCGACGCCAGTACCCAGGGTAAGCATCACCATATCCTCGACGCCTTTGCCAGCTCCGGCTACGTGTTCCCCCAGCAGCGCCGCGTCGGCATCGTTTTCCAGATGGACATTCCTGCCGGTGGCCCCTCGTAATGCGGCGACGATGTTTTTGTTTTCCCACGAGGGCAACGTATAGGGATTGTGAATCGTTCCCTGGCCCCGATTCACTGGCCCCGTGCAGCCGACACCGATTGCTGCGACTTCAGCAAGGGACCAGTTCGCCTGGACGAGTACTTGCTGTATGGCTTCATCGATGCGGGCTACGGCGTATTCGAACCCGCGTGCCGGCTGTGTAGGGAATTCTTTGTGGGCCTCGATGTCGCCGGATTTGTTTACGGCGCCCACCGCGATGCGGGTACCTCCGATGTCGATCCCAATCGCCTTGTCGGAGGCCGACGACATCTAGGCGCCCGACACTTCGCGGATGCGCATAGCCCTGGCCGCGTTGTCCACCAGCATCTCGTTGGTGACTTCCGGTGGAACGCCCGCGCGATGCAGGCGCGGCACAAAGGTCGCCGGAATGTAGTCGAACCCCATCCCCCCTCCCCAGGCTTTCCAGTACGATCGTTTGGAGTGATCACCTGCAAACAGCAGTTGACTACGGAATCCATCTTCGACAAACCGCCTGATCTGGTCGATCGTGTTGGACTCGGGAAAGTATTTGACGCGACCCGGACCATCCTGAATCAAATAGGCGCCGGTCTGGGCCAGATCATGTTGATAGACGGGGTCGGGGTTCAGGAACGTGTGGGCCAGCATGATGGCCTCGGGGTCGACTTTGAACTTTGCCAGGTAGTCTATTAATTCGAGTCCCACGGTACCTTTTTCGGTATGAACGGTTATGGGCATGCCGGTTTGGAGGTGAGCGTTAGCGCTTGCTTCGAGAATCTTTTTCTGTACCGGCGTGATGACCTGGTATCCCGTAGTTACCTTGATGACGCCCGCGCAGTGTTTGGATCGCCGGATCTGTGGGGCTGAGTAGTTATTGAGATCCATTCCTTCTCGAGTTTCGGCGACCAGCAGTGCTGCAAGCTCTTCGATCGATGCACTTTCCAACCACAATTGCCCGCCGGGATACAGCGCCCAGTCAACAAAGCCCGTTGTCGCTACCACGTGGATGCCAGACGTTTCGGAAATCCTACCCAGAACGTCTGCGTTGCGCCCCGGTGCGCAGGGTGTCACCTCTACGACTGCAGAGCCTCCTGCATCGCGATACAGCTGCAGCTCTTGGACCGCGTAGTCGACACTGTCGAGGAGGAATTCGGTATCCGAATCAACGAGTGGACCTGCGCTGCGAAACAGATGCGTGTGCGCGTCGGTAGCGCCGAGCGTGTGTGCAGGAATTTTTCCTAGGACTGTCTGAATCTGCAACACTTCACAGCCTCCGCCATCCAATCGACAAAGCGCGACACCGATGCCTGGCTGACGTCTTTGTGTGTGACCAGCCGGCAGCGTCGATCCGCCTTGAAGCGGCCGATGCGTGCCCCGCGTGCTTCCACGTCACCCTTGAGATGGTCGGGATCGATGTCCGGGTCGTATACTTCGACAAGAACGATGTTCGTCACCACCTGGTCAAGGTCCACCTGCAGACCTTCAATGGCGTTGAGCCCTTCTGCGAGCTGTCGAGCAACCGCGTGATCCTCGGCGATTCGATCAATCGTGGTATCCAGCGCAATCTCGCAGGCAGCGGCGAGCACGCCGCCTTGTTTCCAATGTCCGCCGAGCATCCATCGATTGCGACGCGCGCGCGATATGAAGTCGGCAGTTCCGGCCAGCACAGCACCCGCCGGCGCCGCCGGTGCTTTGACAAAGTCCACCATCACTGAGTCGACCAGTGAAGCAAGATCCCCGGGTTCGACGGTTAATGCGCAGGCGGCATTGAACAAACGTGCGCCGTCCAGATGGACCGGTATTCGGAGCGTGTCGGCAAACGACCGAAGTTCCTGCATGTGATCCATATCGAGCAACGTGCCACCCAGTCGGCAGACCGGATTCTCCAGTGCCAGCAGCTTCGGTGCTGTGTGTTGTCCGCCTGTCGGTTCTTCATATTGATCGTACAGCAACCGGGTGAGTCCCTTGTGGGTTGCGTCGGGGACATGCTGGAAGTTGCATCGGGCGACGCGCCGCATCGCGTCGCCCTCGTGATCGAAGATGTGGAAGTGCTCTGAAATCAGCACGCTGTCGTGGGGCTCGAGATGGGTCATCACGGCGATCAGGTTGCCCATTGTGCCGCCATGAACGAACAGTGCGGCTTCCTTGTTCAGCAACTGCGCGGTTCGCTGTTCAAGCCGATTAATGGACGGGTCTTCCGAATAGTCGTCGATCCCGATTTCCGCGGTGGCCATGGCGGCTCGCATGGCGGCCGTTGGCAGCGAACAGACATCGCTACGAAGGTCGATGATTTGGTTCATGTCGGTGCGTCTGAATCGCCTGGCGCTGTGGAGAACGCCTGGTCGAGAATTTCCACGCTTGGGACGTAGCTGAGCTTCCCGCCATCGATGTAGATGGTCTGCCCCGTGATGTATTTGCTCTCTTCGGAGGCGAGAAAGAGTACCGCAGCCGCCACATCGTCGTTGCTCGCCATGCGCCCCATTGGGACGGTCGCGTTCCAACGTCGACGATACTCTGGGTCGTCAAAAAACTGCTCGTTCCAGGGACCTTCCACGCCGCCCGGAGCCACCGTGTTCACGGTTATCCCGTGGGGTGCCAGTTCCAGGGCCGCGGCCTTGCCGAGTAACACGATCCCACCTTTGGCAGAGTTGTAAGCCAATAGGTCCATCTGGGCCGCATGGCTGCCAACCGACCCCAGGTTGATCACGCGGCCTCGACCCTGCTTGATCATTATTCGTGCGGCTGCCTGCAGGCAGAAAAACGGCGCCTTCAGATTCACATCCAGGGTGGTGTCCCAATAGGGTTCGTCGACGTCGAGCAGCGAACGTCGCTCGGCAAAACCGGCGCTGTTTACCAGAACATCCAGGCGCCCATGTTGCTCGTGGCAGTTGGAGAACAGCCGCTGCACTTCATCCGGCCGGACAACATCCGCGGCAATCGCGAATGCCCGTAAGCCAGCCTGCCTGAGTCGGCTCGTGGTCTCTTCGGCACGGTCTTCGTGCAGATCGATCACCATCACCGTTGCGCCGGCCTGACCGAAGCGTTCCGCCAGACCGGCGCCAATGCCCCGTCCGGCACCGGTGATGGCGACGACGTGGTTCGCGAAAGCGTTCGTTTCAATCCAAGGGAGCGTCATTATGGCTGAAGTTTTCCTGTGGTTCGGGTGTGGCTGCCGGCATTGCGAGTCTAGTGCCCGGCTATCTCGCTAAGCAAGCGCGCCGAGCAGGCGACTCGACCGGCGCGCTCAACGCCGGTGCGACGGTCGCGGGTCCACGAGAAGCCGGGTCCGGATCCCGCTCCGGTGATCACCACGATCTTTTCCTCCAGCAGCTTGCCGTTCGACATGTCCTCACCTCCTGAATTTCCAACCAGCCTCCAGCAAACCCAATCGTAGCCGCTCGAGCCACTACCGGGTAGGATCGAGATTCGCCCGTCTGGCAGAGGAATGCCGTGAACTTCACGTCGACCGAAGAGCAACAATTCACCGAAGGAGTTGCGCTGTTCGTTCGGCGTGGTCGGCCGCTCGGGAAGGAAGAAGCCCGCGCAAGGCCTGGGACGATGATAACGCTATGGCGTACATGGGCACCGTGATCCCCGATTTCCCGAACTTCTTCACGCTGTATGGGCCCAATCTACAACCAGAGCATGGCGACAGTTTGATCTTTGTCGTCGAGATGCAGGTCAACTACATCATGAACTTCATCAGACAGATGGCGGTGTGGACGCGCCCCGAAATGCAGACCTACTACCGAAACGAGCGCGGCCGCATCGTCGTCAACTCTCCGCATCGCGACGTCGACTTCTTTGCTATGACGCGCGAGGTTTGCTATGACGCGGACGCGCGAGGCGGATCTTGCGGAGTACGCCACCGAGCCTCGCCGATAGTTCGTTTTCGGAGGACACCGTGCGATTTTTAGATCCAGCGCTACTCGACGACCCCTACGCTCACTACGAACAATGGCGCGAGGACTTCCCCATATGGCGTGATGAAAAGACTAAAGCCTGGGTCTTGTGTCGACATGACGATGTTCGAGCGGTTCTCAAGAATTCGGTGGATTTCTCGTCGGTGGCCATGAAAACCGAAATGTTGTTGCCGTTGCTGCAGGATGATCCTCCTAGGCACACGAAACTGCGCGGCATCGTCAACAAGGCGTTCACGGCCCGCATGCTGAAAAACATCGAAGGCAGCGTGCGTGAAATTTCGCTCAAGTTGGCCGGTGCAATACCGGCAGACGAGCCCATCGACATCACCCAGCGATTTACGACTCCGCTGCCAGTGGCGGTAATCTCGCAGATGATGGGCATTCCCGTTGATCGGGCCAGCGACTTCAAGCGCTGGTCCAACTCACTTACCGGCTCGCTTGCCGGCACATCCATGGAAGAACGGCAGGTTGACATAGCCGAGATGGCCGAGTTCTTCGCCGCGCTCATCCCGGAACGTCGAGCCCACCCTGGCTCGGATCTGGTTAGTGCGGTGGTGAACACGCAGGTCGATGGCCAACGACTCACCGATCAGGAGATCGTAGGCTTCAGCGTTCTCCTGCTCATCGGTGGCAACGAGACGACCACCAACCTGATCGGGAATTTCCTGAACGTTCTCGCAGATCGCGCCGATTTGTGGCGGCAGTTGCAGGACGACTCAGGGTTGATCGATGCTGGAATTGAAGAAGCCCTGCGCTTCGACTCGCCGGTACAGTTCCTGCGCCGCCGCTTGATCAATCCCATGACCTTTCACGGGCAGACGGTAGCCGCGCAGGAAGACGTGTATGTCGTGACCGGGTCGGCCAATCGCGATCCCCGCAATTACGAGACACCGAACGAGTTCCGCCTCGACCGGAACAGGAATCATCATCATTCGTTCGGATTCGGCATCCACTTCTGTATCGGCGCGCCACTTGCGCGGATGGAGGCGAAGCTCGGGATGCAGGCTCTGCTTTCCCGCTTCGATACCGTGCAAAGAGCACAAGGCCACAATGATCGGGTACCGTTCGGGCTGCTCAGAGGGTTCAACCATCTCTGGCTGAGCTTTGAAGAATAGATAGAGTGTGGGCGATCGCACCGGAGGGCGTATGTCGAGACGAATATTGTTGGCAAGCTTGTTATTGCTGACGTCAGCGCATGCTCAACAAGCCCCTCGACAGCTCTATGTGTTGGAGCAGGAAAACATCGATATGGCACTCACGGCGCAGTACGCCGAAGGTGTGCACCTGGCGATCGCGGCGATGAGGACTGCCAGACTCGGGCCAGACTTTAATTGGCGCGGTAGCCAGCATGGTAATACCTACTTCTATATATCGCAGGTGCAGTCGCCGTCCGACCAGGCGCGCAGCGCCCGGCTGGCCACCGCGATAGACAAAGCAACCTATGACCGATTTGCGTCGCTGACCGATGGCGCCATCCGCAGCCGTCAATTGAGCGTGCTCGAGCCGGTGCCCGAGTTCAGCTATGCGCCGGCAGATCCGATCGTCCAGCCCCGACTGAACTATGTGGATATCGTGCAGGTTCATGCGGCGCGCGTTGACCAGTTCACCGAGGCGACCACTCGCACCATTGCGGCGTTGAAAGCAGCCGGCTACCCAATTGGGTTCACCACCTATCGCGTGGTGGCGGGTAGTCCGAATCCCAATGACGGACCGAGCTACTACCTGATCTCGCCCTACAATACGCGCTCGCAGTTTTATGAGGAGCATCCGCTGGTTGCCGCGATAGAAGAGGCGCTTGGCAAAGCAGAGGCCATGCAACTTCTCGCCGGGCAGCAGAAGAATCTGCTCAGCGGACAATCATTCGATCACATTCGCCGATCGGACTTGAGCTATCGGTCGCAGACAGATTAGTGAACGTCACCTGGCGGCGCATACACCAACCGGGTCGTTGATTCCCGAACCTTCTCCACCCCAGCGCGCGTGATGGGGGCGGGGTGAAGTTCGCCTCGTGACCATATTTCCAACTGATCCTTGAAGTGAGGGCTCGAGGGATTCTCAGAAATACCCGGAGGGTTAAGCGACTGGCTCAGATCCAGATCGGAAAAGTCCACGATTTGCGCGTAGTTCTGGCCGACCGGTGACCAGAGGGTCTGGATGGCGGAGACCTCGAGCGGCGGCGAGTCGAAGTCATGTTCGGGCGCGAAGGATCCCAGACCCAACCAGTTGTTCTGGTAGGGCATGGAGTGAATGTGTCCGCCATTGGTGACGTCGGCATCGAACGAAGGCGCCAACGCGATTCCCTTCAAAAGGTATTCCTTGAGCCATGCGCGTAGCTCGGGATTCTGGGGGACCTTGCCTGTTTCACGGTATTGGGGCATGAACTCGCGGAACATGTAGGAAGGCCCTTCCTCGGTGCCGGCGTAACCCATCTTCCAGATTTCGGCGACGCCTTCGGTTTCCAGCGCCTTGAGTATGCCGCTGGCCATTGAATAGGCAGGTTGGTCCACGGCAAGCCGAAAGTCCCACGCCTCGAGTTTTGCCAGTGCTTCTTCGAGTCCCGGATCTGCTGCGCCGTCCTCGGCCATCACGGCAAGTGCAAGTATCACGAAGTCCCGAAGGGTGGGGTTCACGCTGTCGCGATGGACCTCGGTGAGGAAATCCTCGACCGAAAACTTCCCCTCGCGGCTGAAGATCTCGCTCAGACGCTCGGCACGTGGCCCGATTCCGCGAGCGGGCCCCAACGGGTAGGGATACCACGAACCGGCCGGTAACTGGTTGGCCGTATATATCTGACCAGAGAGGGGATTGAGCATGCTGGGCATGAGTTCAAAAGGAATCATCGTCCACTCGTCTTCACCGGTCCACCCCTCGCGGGGCAGCCGTTGAACCGTAGGGCGGACGGGCGTCTGCACCAGCGTGTGGTAGCCGATGTTGTTCTGGTCATCGGCGTAGATGATGAGCGGTGCGGGAGATGCATATTGGCTCATCGCCTCGCGAAAACTTGCCCAATCCGAGGCCCGCATCATTTTCAACGCACCTTCCAGCGAGGAGCGCTCAGCGGCGGTAGCAGAAGTCATCAGCGCATAGACTTCTCCGGGTTGCACCCCGTCGAGCAGGTCGTTGACCACGTTGCCGTGATGGGTCCGACGGACCTCGAAGGTGACGGGATCGCCGCCCTTGACTTTAATGGTCTCGGTACGCGTCTCGAACTCTTTCCAGGTGCCTTTCCATTGGTACTGATCGGGGTTGTCGGGGTTGACCTTTTCCTCGAACAAGTCCGCGTGGTCCCCGAGCAGCGCCGTGGCGCCCCAGGCAACATGGGTATTCCAGCCAACGAGCATGCCAGGTGCGCCGATGGCGATGACCCAACCGCGGGTGTTGTAGCGTCCTCCGATCAGGTGAATCTCGTAGCCGAAGCTTGGACTACGGACGTCGACCTGAGGGTCGGATTGCAGAATGGGCATCCCGGTTGCCGACCGGGAGGCTCCCACGACCCAGTCTTGACTGGCCTTGAATCCCGGTATGCGTGGGCGAAATATCGAAGCCTCCTGATGTATTTTCGGTATGTCTTTCAGACGCTCGTATGCCTCGGGGTAGGAACGCTTGAACTCCTCCTCAGAGACAACCTGGCCTGCGTCATCGGTACGCGGCCATTCGGCTTTGAGGTCGGTTCCCGTTGTCGATCTTGTTAACAGACCGCGCTTGGCCAGTACCTCGTCTCGCCATCCAGGCATGAAACGATCACCTATGAGGTGCCACAGCGCGATGCAATCGGCCGCATGCCAGGGCTCGGGGTGGCCGCCATTGCTGGCAAATAGTGGCGGCAATTTGCCACGCTGGCTTTCCAGATACGCATTGACGCCAGCGGCGAACGCTTCCAGATTGCGTCGGGTATCTTCGTCCAGGAGGTCGAGCATCTTGTGGCCGAGATAATGGAAACCGCGGATGCGATAGCGCCGATCGGTCTTGAGGAAGCGGTCGTCCGGCCCTGCTCCGAGGATCTCCGCAAGCCGACCCTGGGCTGTCCGGCGTCGCAGC